>NZ_JAVMIP010000012.1 GCF_031729055.1 Pseudocalidococcus azoricus BACA0444
GATCGCCTAATTGTCAAACCTTATTTGAGTGGAAATAGTCAGAATACTATTCAGTATATCAAAGGGATAAAGGCGATTCATCCCAATCGGAAAATCATTGTGATTTGGGATGGTGCAGCATATCATGACAGTGATAATTTCCGTAAATATTTACATCAAGTCAATGGAAATAAGCCAGAACAAGAATGGCCGATTTACTGCATCAAATTAGCTCCATAAGCACCGGAACAAAATCCGATTGAAGCAGTGTGGCTGCAAGTTAAAAACTTCTTAAGGAAGGTGTGGCACTTATTGAAGACGTTTAAAATTACAAAATATCTATTTGAACTGTTTTTAAGTCATTTTGTTCTCCATTCTTCTCATCTGACTATGTATGGTATTTTCTCATGAATAATTACTGTTTGCTATATATAATTTTCATAAAATGCCAAATACCGGTTTTATTAAGAACTATCTTACGATGTGGTTTCCGAAACTAGGGTCAAGCATCTGAGTTTGAAACTATGATGTTTAAGTTCTCAGTTCCTATTTCAGGTTTGGACTCTTAGGTTCGGAGCATTGCTAAGGCTGATATCTGGAAAACAAATTTTAAAGATGGTTTTTATCCGATTCTTCACCCATCAAATTAGAGCCATGACCAAACTCAGGGGAGAATATCTAGGGATGAACTGAGGAGAATCTGTGCCAAAACTTTTAATTGCTGCTAGCGGAACGGGTGGCCATTTATTTCCGGCTTTAGCGGTTGCCCAGGCCCTGACCGATTATGAAATTACTTGGCTGGGTGTCCCCGACCGCCTGGAGAATGAGTTAATCCCAGGCCATTTCCCCTTAATCACCATCAAAATGGGTGGATTTCAAAGCCGCAACCCCCTTAGTAAAGTTAAACCCATCGTCCAGTTGCTCAAAGCCATTCGGCAAACCCGGAAAATTGTGAAAACCGGAAACTATGTGGGTGTGTTTACCACAGGCGGCTATATTTCATCCCCAGCAATTCTAGCGGCTCGGAGTTTAGGGCTACCGGCCATTCTCCATGATTCCAATGCTCTCCCCGGAAAAGTCACCCGTTGGTTAACGCCTTGGTGTTCAACTGTGGCAGTGGGGATGGATGAAGCGGCCAAACGACTCAAGCAGGGTCAATCCAAAACTCCGATTAAAATCACTGGAACCCCTGTCCGCCCAGAGTTTTTGTATCGGACCACTAACTCAATGAGCCTCCAAATTGAGGATGTCAAAATTCCTGAGGATGTCACCTTAATTGTTGCGATGGGGGGCAGTCAAGGGGCTGTGGGCTTAAACCAGTTAGTTCGCGGTGCAGTCAGGGCCTGGTTACAGCGGGGGGCCTGGGTGGTGCATTTAACGGGCAGTAATGATCCCGAGGCCCAGGCCATACAGCATCCGCATTATTTAAGTCTGCAGTTCTATCACGATATGGCTCCTCTCTTGCAGCGGGCCAACTTAGCCATTAGTCGGTCAGGGGCTAGTGCTTTAACCGAATTAGCGATCACCGCAACCCCGAGTATTTTGATTCCCTACCCCTTTGCCGCCGAGGATCATCAATGGTTTAACGCCCAAGTCTTTGCCCAGGCCGGGGCCGCCTATACCCATCGGCAACAGGAGCTAACCAGCGCGCAATTGCAAGAAATTGTTTTAGATTTGCTCAAACATCCAGCCAAGCTAGAAAAAATGTCCAGCCAAGCTCAGTCTTTAGCCGTTCCCGATAGTGTGGATCAACTCGTGAGCCTGATTAGAAGTCAGTGTACTTAAGCGAATGAATTATTGCGATTGGCGACAGGACATTTTTGATACGCCGCCCAAGATTAACCCTCTAGTTTGGGAATTGCGAGATGAAACCTACTGCCTCTCCCCAGGCCAAACCTTAGACTTCATTGACCAGGCCCTAGTTGACCCAGAAATTCCTCAGCTTTTTACCAAAGAGCAAATTGGGATTGGCTTACAACTTCTGTTTTCTAACGCCTGTGGTAATGCTGTTTTCAGTTACTTAGAAACCCCGGATCATCAGCGCAAGGTCACAGCCATAGAAAACCTTAAATATCTTTATCAAAACTACTTTAATCCCCTCTGCCAGGCCCCGCTTAAATGGATTGGCCATGATCTGGATGATGGCCCCATTGGTTACCTTTGCTATATGTTCTGGGATATTTTTGTCCTGTACCCCGGCCATCAAAGCATCAGTGTAGAAATGACGGATGCTGCCCTAACAGTTATGGCAGAAGCCTTATGTTTTAAAAATGATCAGGTGATTGTTTCAGCCCTTCATGGCCTGGGACATTGGGTGAATTACGCTTCTAAAGCACAAGAGATCATTCATCAATGGCAACTGCAACCTACGACTGAAAATCAGGCCGTTTTAATCTACGCCCACCAGGCCTGGAGTGGTTGTGTCCAGTAGTCATTGCTCTGCCTTTTTAGATTAAACTCTGACAAAGTTCACGGATATTGATCACTTCTCCAATCACAATTAAAGTCGGTTTTTTCGTATTTTCCAGGCCCTCAAACTCTGCCCCCAAGGTTGTGATGATAATTTTTTCTTCGGGTTGGGTTCCGGCTTGAATTAAGGCCATGGGTGTATTAGGGTCTCGCCCTGCAGTTAACAAGGCCTGGCGAATTTGACTCAGGTTGTGCAGCCCCATATAAATCACGATCGTATCGGCAGCATGGGCCACCGCTTCCCAATTCACGTCCGGTTGATATTTCCCCGCCCCTTCATGGCCCGTCACCAACAGTACGGATGAACTTAGTTCCCGATGGGTCAGGGGAATATTTAACTTCGCTGGCACGGCAATTCCACTGGTCACGCCCGGTACAACCTCCACCGGAACTTTGGCCTGGGTTAAGGCGATCAACTCCTCCCCCCCCCGCCCAAAAATAAACGGATCGCCCCCCTTCAGTCGCACCACAATGGCGTGCTCCTGGGCCTGGTCAATCAGCAATTGAATTATTTCCTCTTGGTTTAAGGAGTGATTCCCCCGGCGTTTCCCCACATGGATCAGTTCTGCATTGGGGTTAATTAGCCTAAAAATCTCTGGGCTGATCAGGGCATCATACAAAACCACATCGGCACATTCTAAAAGGGTCTTACCCCGCACCGTTAACAGGCCCGGATCTCCAGGCCCCGCACCCACTAAATAGACTTTACCAACCGTAGAACTTTCACCCATAATTAATTAGAGCTTAAAACAAGAGTCTCGGAAAATCCCAGGCCATCCTGAACCAGATTGACTAATTCCGGGCCTGGGCGTAAACAATCGGTCAAATGCAGCTTTAACTGGGGATAGTCTTGATTCAGATCTTGTACCTGTTGAGTGATCAATTCCAAAAGTTTGCCTGCAAAAAGCAGATAGGGAAAAATTCTCATCTCGGTTATTTCTTGAGACACCCACTGCTCAATGGCTGCTTTAAGGCTTTCCGGTTTTGTCCAATAGGCCGGGATGGCCCCCAGTTCTCCAGCCAGATGATCAATCCAGGCCATCGCCTCTGGCCGCCGACTCCCATGGCCCAAAAATACCCAGGCCTGGTTTGCCTTCAGGATGGATTGCAAGAGTGGCATTAAACCCGGTTGTTGGCCTAGGTAAGGCAGCAAGGTAATCGGTAACGGACTGCGGGCCTGGGCAGTTTTGACCGCGGCAGGCACATCTTCACAGACATGAATACCGGGCAATAAAAATAATGGGAATACGTTAATGGCCGGGTAGCCGCAAATTTGGGCCTGGTCACTAAACTGCTGGATCTGTTCTGCCAAAGAAATCTCCGTTGCCTCTAGCATTCCACCTTCAATTAAGGCTGCTGGACAAGATGACCGTAATTGCCGTAATAGCTCTGTTAGTTCCAGGCCTGGCCTGGGGTCGCGGCTTCCATGAATCACTAAAAAAGTAGCAGTGGACATTAATGCCTAGAGGTAGTCTGAAGTAGGGCGATTATAACAATCCGTTTTAACTCCTGCCAGTCATCTTTTGGGTCAACGAAGACTTGAGCAGCACCCGCAGCGCAGCCGCAATTTAATTAACAAGCTCGACTGGTGAGGAGATTAAACAATATCGCTGTACTCATCTAGCAACGCAATTAAATCCTGCAATCGCTCACGATTTATGTTGGTGGGGTCAAGTTGGAATCGAAAGAGCGCAGCAAAGCATTGACCTTGGAGAGTAGCTCGCCTAGCCGCGCATAGTCTTTCTCGATTTGCTCGTTCTCTTTCTTGATCCGCTCGGTTTCGTTCTTGACTTGCAAGCTCTCGTTCTCGATTTGCTCGGTTTCGTTCTTGACTTGCAAACTCTCGGTCTTGATTTGCTCGATTTCTTTCTTGATTTGCAAGCTCTCGTTCTCTAGCTGCAAGCTCTCGATCTGATTCTGCTGCACGATCCTGTCGTATTTTGCGTTCTCTAGCTGCAAGCTCTCGGTTTCTTGCTTCAGTCTCACGATTTCTTCCTCGATGGAGAGTGTACCACTCAAGGCCGAGATTAGCCACCAAAGCCAATGCGGCCGCCACAAAGGTTGCAAAACTCCATTGGAGGTAGGTGAGGGGGAAGAATGGGAGGGGGATGGATTCGGTGTTTCCATAGAACCTCAAAAGTGCGGCTAAGGCAAAGAGAAACGTGGCTAAGGAGCGGGGCAGGACTTGGAGGAAACTAACCACAATCCCACCCCAACTCTAGCCTAAACTTCCGCCATGACCCGTTTTTCTTGATCTTGGGCCAGAAACTTCTCCAACTCCGTCAGGGCATCGGCATCCACCTTGGTTTGCATCGGACAGAACTTCGGCCCGCACATGGAACAAAATTCGGCGGTTTTATAGATGTCAGCCGGGAGGGTTTCATCATGATATTCCTTGGCCCGCTCGGGATCCAGGGAAAGCTCAAACTGCCGATTCCAATCAAAGTTATAGCGGGCAGTGGACAGTTCATCATCCCGATCGCGGGCCCCAGGCCGGTGGCGGGCAATATCCGCTGCATGGGCGGCAATCTTATAAGCAATTAAACCATTGCGGACATCTTCGGCATTGGGTAAACCGAGGTGTTCTTTGGGAGTGACGTAACACAACATGGCAGTTCCGTACCAGCCGGCCATGGCCGCCCCAATCGCAGAGGTGATGTGATCGTAGCCGGGCGCAATATCTGTCACTAACGGCCCAAGCACATAGAAAGGAGCCTCAGAGCATTCTTCCATCTGTTTGCGGACATTGAATTCAATTTGATCCATCGGCACATGGCCAGGCCCCTCAACCATCACCTGCACATCATGCTCCCAGGCCCGGCGGGTGAGTTGCCCCAAAGTTTTCAGTTCCGCCAGTTGGGCTTCATCCGAGGCATCGTGGGTACAACCGGGACGCAAGGAATCTCCTAAGGAAAATGAGACATCGTAGCGTTTGAAAATTTCGATAATGTCATCAAAGTGGGTATAGAGCGGGTTTTGTTTGTGATGATGCAACATCCAACGGGCAATAATGCCGCCACCGCGGGAGACAATTCCGGTGATCCGACTGCGAACCAAGGGCAAATGCTCAATTAAAATTCCGGCATGGATTGTCATATAGTCCACACCCTGTTGCGCGTGTTTCTCAATGATGTGGAGAAAATCATCAGGGGTGAGGTTTTCGATATTGCCGTGGACACTTTCCAGGGCCTGGTAAATCGGCACAGTCCCAATCGGCACAGGGGAGGCGTTAATGATGGCTGTGCGAATTTCATCCAAGTTGCCGCCGCCAGTGGAGAGATCCATGACCGTATCTGCGCCATATTTCACGGCCAGATGTAGTTTAGCGACTTCTTCATCCAAGTTGGAGGAATTCGGCGAGGCTCCAATATTGGCATTCACCTTACATTTCGAGGCAATCCCAATGGCCATCGGCTCCAGGTTGGGGTGATTGATGTTGGCAGGAATAATCATCCGCCCCCGGGCCACTTCATCCCGAATTAAATCTGGGGGTAAATTCTCTCGCCGGGCCACATAGTCCATTTCTTCGGTAATGATTCCTTGGCGGGCATAGTGCATCTGGGACACATTGGCCTGGCCCTGCCGTTTGGCAATCCATTCAGTTCGCATTCTAAAAACCTCAATAAACAGCTTCCCTCCGCCGGTATGACCCGGTTCAGGTTCTAAGGGTTTGTCTCAGTCTGATCCCCTGCGAGTAGTTGGATTAGACACCCCTAGCTTGTCCTTGATTTTATCATTTCTCCTTAGATCATAAATTCCGCCCCCAGGCCTGGAGACTTTTTTTTATTAAATTTATTTCTATTGAAAATTATCAAAATGGGACATAACGTTACTTTTCCTCATAGGGTTTGGGAGTGACAATTACCCAACCTTGGTTGTGCTCAATAGGTATGCCTGCAAAATTGTTATGGTTTCCGAACGATAGTCATTACCCTTAAGAAGGTAGCATCAGCCTTTTTGAAACCCTACGAGGCAACAGTTTTGAGTGTCTCATTTGGGCAAAAATAACGATATAAGGCTCGGCAAAGACTTCTGACTATAGGGTTACGCAGGTTGTTCTAAGTGAATCAAAATTCTCGCGAAGCTTTGGGAATATTTACACCGCCTTGACCCACAAGCATTTTCTAACTTGTCCGCACCTAAATCTTATATAGATCGGTCAGACCATCACATCCAAAAAAGCTACCGATTTATTCAATCTTGCCTAGGTATTAGTTTAGATGCTGAATAACAATCCCAGGCCTTTGGGACATGGTAGATTGTTTTTGTTAATGTGGGTAGGAGGTCAGTCTAAACAGTAATTTCCCCTTCCTAACCATACATAACCTTGGTATTACTCAAGCCTGAGTTTCCATCTCTTAACATAACCTTGGTGTTTTGATTAACTTAGCTTTACAGAACCAGCTTAAAGTATTGGGGAATACTCCTAGGCACCACCAATATGCCGAATTACACTCCCTCTCACTCCTTTGCAGATTCCCACATAGAATCTCTGGAAGCAATTTATCGGCATCAAGTCAGCACCAGTCCCCTCCCCCCTAAGTTACATAATTTTGCTGCAGGTGATTGTATTTGGCTGCACCCTGAGCGAATTTGGGTTGTTGGTCAGGGAATTGTCCAGTTAAATTTGCTCCACCCCAGTGGCGATGAAGTGATTTTAGGGTTGGCGGGGCCGGGGATGCCCTTTGGTTCAGCTTTAACCACATTGGAAGCCTACCAGGCCCGGGCGTTGACGGCGGTTGAATTGATGTCTTTTACCTTGACCGAAGTTGAGTCTTCCCCCAATCTAAACCAGAGTCTATTTCGGGGTTTGAGTCGGCGGTTGCGGCAAGTGGAAGCCATCCTAGCCATTTCTAGCCATCGCCGGATTGAGGATCGCTTGCGGCATCTATTATTTTTACTCCGGCAAGAAGTGGGACATCCCCATCCCCAAGGGCATCGTTTAGCAGTCCGCCTGACTCACCAACAGTTAGCCAGTGCCATTGGGACGAGTCGGGTGACTATCACCAGGCTATTGGGAAAACTGCGGGAAGAAAATTGGCTCAAGCTTGATCGGGATCGACACCTGATTCTGACCCCGGCACTTGCCCCCTTAAGCCTCTGATGTTTGGGGTTTAACGGCGTTGGGCCTGGATCAGTAGCAATATTCCAATCAAACCCAGGCCAATTTTGGGAGACCAACTGGCGACAAAAGGTGACAAAATCCCCCCCTGGCCAAAGGAGATAGTCACAAAGGAAACCAGATAGTAACTAAAAATCACGGCTACGCTCAGGCCAAAGGCCCAGGCATTATTACTACGAGGTGAGTTAATTCCCAATACTGATCCAATTAAGGCTAAAAGAAGGCATACCCAAGGAAGAGAGCGTTTTTCTTGGAGTTGCACCCGCCAAGTCCGAATTCGCTTTTGATCACCACTTTGGAGCAAGATGCCCAGAAAATCCTTGACCTCCCCACTACTCATAAACTCCGGTGTGCGAATTTCCTGGGCTAATTCGAGAGGGGTGCGGCGATAGGTGAAGGCTTGATGGGTAAAGGGGACAACCTCTTGATAGGCTTGGTTCCCATCCAGAAGGTAGCGCGTGCCATTGCTCAATTTCCAGGCCCGTTCTGGCTCGAACCACTCGGCCGACTCAGCGGCGATAATTTCAGACAATAGTCCCTGGCCAAAATTTAATATGGTCACCCCCTGCATCACCTGTCCATCAAATTCCTGGGCAAAGAAAATCTGCTGAAGATAGCGTTGGGCAAATTCCCGATAGAAAATGTTCCGTTCTTGAAAGGGCGTAACGGGCTGGTCAATTCCCGCTTTTAGCCTCAGATAGGCCTGGTAACTACTGGCTGGGACCACATACTCATTTAAGGCCCAGGTACTCGTCATTGCCACCAGACCCGCCAACAGGGCCGGAACTACTAAACGCCTCGCCCCAATCCCCACACTTTTGCAGGCAATAATTTCACTGCGGCGCGAGAGCCGACTGTAGGCCATAAGAGTGCCAAATAAAATTGCCATCGGAATCCCCAAGACAATAAAACTGGGGAGCCGCAGCAGAAACACTTGCCCAGCCTCAGCCACCCCCAGGCCAGAATCGAGGACACGCCGAATTAGTTCAAAAACAGTCCCAATCACCGCCGCAATAATCGTAAAGATACCCAGGCCCCAAATAAACGGAGCAATCATTTCCAGGAGCAAATAACGATCTAAAACCGGCAGCGAAATTGGTAGCCAAGGGCGAGTTGGGGCAACAGCCACATTTATTCTCCAGTAATGGCTAATCCGTCCACCCAGACAAGGGGGCAGAAACCACCTTGGGTAAATTGCGCAACCGGATCAAGGTGAACAATCTGTTTCAGGACGGCCCGAAAATCCCCCGCTACCGTAGCCGACTCGATACTAATTCTTTCACCGTTCTTCAGTAACCAGCCATCAAAGGGCAAAGAAAATGATCCTTGTAAAGCCTTCACCCCAGCATGGAGAGCATGGAGATCATCCACATAGACGACCCCGTCCACAGTTGCCAAATTATAACTGGAGTTAGCCTCCCGACCGGGCGAGACATCATAGAAATGGCTACTCACTGTTACTTTTGCCCCCATATTGGCATGGCCTGTAGGTTGGGCTTGGAGGCGTTTGGCGGTTCCGGCACTGTGGAGTAATCCGGTTAAAATTCCCTGCTCAATTAAGGGGGTGCGTTGGGTCGGTGTTCCTTCTCCATCAAAGGTTGTAGCCCCAATATGCTCAGGGTGACGGGCATCATCAAAGACATTTAATTCTGGAACGGCGAGGGCCAGGCCAAGGGAGTCGGGGGTGGAAAGGCTTTGGCCATCTAAAATACTTTGGGCGTTAAACAGGTTGGAAAATGCCGAGAGGAGACTTAAAAACGCTTCCGGAGAAAAGATGACGGGATAGTGGCCCGAAGCAATGGGTTGGTAGTCTAAATGGCTGGTGGTTTTTTCTATGGTTTCGGCAATACAACTGGCAATATCCAGGTCTTCCAGGCCATAGCTGAGACGAAAGGCTCCGGCACTGCGGGGTTTCCGACCGGCCACATCGGTTTTGCTATAGAGATAAATGGAGGTGTAGGTTCCCCCCTCTTGGCGCATGGCTCCCTCACTGTTGAGATAAAACCGCGAGATACCCCGTTGGGATAGTCCGTTATAGGGCACACTACTGATGGCCGGGTGAGCTTCAATGACGGCTTGTTCAGCAGCGACCAGTTTTTGAACTAATTCACTGGCGGGGGCGGGAGTGACTGGAGGAAGGTCAATGGGGGCTACAGGGGCCTGGGCCTGGGGACTGAAGTCGGGAATATGTTCTGTAACCCCAAAATGACTGGCATCGCGGGCCATTCCCAAGGCTAACTCCAAACCCCGCCGATCCAAATCCGTTGTACTGGTTACCCCCATTTGTCCCTGCTGATTCCAAACCCGCACCGTAATCCCTGAGCGTTGGGAAGCTTTGACCTGCTTGGGCTGGCCATTTTGAACTTGTACAGAGACCTCATCTATCTGAGAGCCACCGAGATCATATTTGTGAAGGCCCAATTGCTGGGCGGTTGTCTCCACAAGGGTCATTAAGCTGCTGACATCGGTAGTCATAAGTATTTGCCTTGATAAAATTAAGTGCCTGAGCCGCTGTCCTCCCAAGACGGATTGAGGGACTTCGCCTTTTGATCCTAATAGACCGCTGGCTGGCTTTTCAATGCAATAATTTTTAAATGTTTAGCCTAAAAATTCATTAGAAGAATTTATTACTTCTGCTTCTGGAGAATTTCTAAACACGAGCCTGAGGGGGATAGGGCTCAAATCATCCGTGATCTGCCCACTCCTCCATCACCTGATTGGAAATCACGCCGGCCATGCATGACTTGGGGAAGACTCAGTCGGCCTTGCCCTAAAGCTTGCTATCCAATCCTTGAAGAATCTGCACCCGATCAGTTTGGGGGGCATATCTCCAGGCCTGGGGAGGGACTGATGACACCGCATTTTGGGATAACATTTGACAGGCAATTCCAGATCACTTGAGTATTCGTACCATCAAGTAGTTCGATACAACTGAGGAATCTACTTAAGCGTTAGGAATAGCCCTATAGTAAACAGTAATGATTCGTGAGAATAGCCCAGAATTATCTATCCCTGCAAAGTTTTGGTTTCATCCTAGGCTCAACGAGGGGGGATTCTTTACCAAGGCTTCTGATGATCAGTCATTCTCACAAATGAAGACGGACTGCTATATTGCAGACTGAAGATTGAGAAATATTTTCTTTAAGGTTATCTCAGTCATCAACTATCGTGTTACACAGACTGTTCTGACGCGTAAAAATGTTCAAAGTTTCACCAGTGAGAGGTTTTCTGACTTGCTCTTAAGCAGCCCTAAATAAGTCACGCTATATCTATTTCAGCTACTTTGCTTAAAAAATTGAGATTGCTATTCACCCTTGAGTTGTCCTTGGAATTGTAAACACAGCCAACTGCCAAATAGGGCAAAAACAATCCAAAGCCAACCGTGGATGCTGAGGGAGGCAATTCCCCCCAAGAAAGCACTGACATTACAGCCAAAGGACAGTAAAGCACCAAACCCCATCATGAATCCTCCCATTCCTCTCATCAGAGCATCCGGCCAACTCAAAACAAGGCGAACTGTAAAGCGTCCAGCTAAAGCTGCCCCTAAAATTGCCCCTAAAATCAGACCAATATTCATGACAGAACTGACATCGGCAAAAATACTATGATTCAGGGCATATTGAGCCGGTTCACTTTGCCAGAAAGGGGACTGATCCGGTTGCCAGCCTAATTTTTGTGCGGCATGGGCGGCCCAAACCAGAAAGCCCCAGGTAATCCGCCAGGGCTGTCCTGATACAATCAAGGTTAAACAGGCCAGGAGAGCTAAAACTACTGCACCTGTTGCTAAAGACCAGGGGCCACGGATTATCTTCATCAGCCCACGCTCATCGGTATCATGAGCAGGAACTAGCTTCTTCTGAGGAGAATGATCCTCTGGTTGCAATGGATCTCGATTGAAGCAAATAATTACACCAGCCAGAATTCCGAGGAGAGTTAACTGTAAGGTAACGCCGCCAACCCAACCCAATGACTCATTCCAAGCAATGGGTGGCCAACTAGGTAATTGAGCCCAAAAGGGTCGGGTCAAGCTAGCGAGGAATGAACCGAGGCAAAAGGTTAAAATTGTCACAAGGGTTGAAAGATTCCCTTGTCCAAATCCGGCTAACGTACCACAGCCACAACCACCCCCTAATTGCATCCCAATCCCAAACAAAAAAGCTCCCAGCATCCCTGCAATACCAACTGGTGCCAACGCTCCCCGGATGGTTTCTCCAGCTACTTCACCAATAGCCAGCACGGGGGCAAACAAAAGTGTAGCCAGACCTAACAATAAGCATTGCGCCAGCAGTCCCCGTCCATCTCGTTGCAGCCACCATTTGCGATAGGCGGAACTAAAACCAAAGCGGGCATGATGCAACGTCAAACCAAGGCCGATTCCCAAAATAAATAAGATGCTCTGTCGCCAACCATAGACGGATAAGGCAACTGTGCTTAGGACTACCAGGCCAAGGGTAATCGCCAGAACCATTGAAGAACGAAATCCTTGGGAATACTCAGTCCGTTGAGAAAGGCTCATTTTTTCGGAGGTGTTTTTGTTTTGTTTTCAGAAGGAAGGGTACAAGCGGTAGCATCCAATTGGGGCAGTAGAACCAAAGCGGCTGCACTGATGAGTAAAGCACCAACAAGAACCGTAGAGCCTAATATTTTCATAGATAAATCCTGCAAAAGACGAGGCATAGATGAAAAAGGCGACAGCAGCAAAGTCACAGCCAAAAAGATTCAACTGTCGCCTGATGATAATCCTGAAAGACCATGACTTCAAGGTAATGATCTCAATTATCGCCAAAAGAGTTAACCGATGGGATCAGGGCCAGTTTGCACAGGCAAATCAGTGGCACTATATTCTGTCCAAGAACCTTCATAGATACGGACTTTGGGGTATTTGAGTAAGTGCTTCAGGACGATGTATTGCAAGGTAGCTTCTCGACCAGTGCTGCACGTGACAATCACATCTTGGCTGGGGTCAACTTTTTTGCTGGCTAAAATTGCCTTGATTTCGTCCAAAGACTTGAGTTTATGGGGGTTATCTGTAGTTGTGAACGTGGGCCAAGGGATATTCCGTGCGCCGGGAATGTGCCCATTACGGATAAACACATTTTCTTCACCGCTAAAGAGCTTTGGTGGCCGTGGATCAACAAAAACGACCCCAGGCTTACCAATCAGTTGCTTGACCTGAGCCAGATTGACGCGAATGTTTGGATTATCTTGCACTTTCGGTTGGGCGACTGAATACTTGGGATAAGCTTTGGTTACTTCGCCGTTACTCACTTTATAGCCCGTAAACCCACCATCCAGAACTGCAATATCCTGAAAGCCAAGTCGCTCTAGGATATAGGCCACCATCGTTGCACCGAGAACATCCCGAGCATCGGAATAGACCAGGACTTTACTATTGTTGCTAACTCCAGCATTGCCAAGGATTTGGGTGAGTTTAGGCTCAGACCAGTACTGGACAGGCAAGCGACCATCGGGGCCACGAAAGGCAGCATCGGCAATATTTACGGCATTGGGGAGGTGAGCGGAAATGTATTCCAGGGGGTTATTCCGCACGTCCAAGATGCGCAAGTTTGAATTATTGGCTTGAGACTTGACCCAATCTGGACTGACAAATTGGATCGTCGCTCCAGGGGCAGCATTGGCATTGACAATGAGGGTGACAGGCAACGCTACGACAGCCAATAAAAAGGCAATCGCTAAGAATAGTCGCGTGGATCGCCAGCCCAGACGAGATAAGGATCGTTTTAACGCTTTCATAAGACTAAAGTTCCAAAACTCTGCAAAACTGAAAGCCTGAATTAGTATCGTCGTCAAGTAGGCGAGAGATAATATACATCATAAAGCCTACGTCTTTTATGTAGATTATCAGGCTTCATGTAGCCTAGCTCATCCTTTAGAAAAATTCCAGGCCTGTCAGGAGAAAATAATAAGGTTAATTAATGGTCTGTATTGTCTGACTCAATGGTTGTAGCCGCAGTGGGGGTATTTTTGGACTTGGTGGGAGATTTCTTTTTCCGACCCTTGCCATAAATATGAATTTGATAGAGAGGAGCTTGCTTCATCCGCTTGACTCCGCTCAAAATCATCAAGGTCATTAATGTCCCGACTAAGCTGGTAATCCATAACCCACACCCAGCTGCAGTTCCCAGGCCAGCGGTTAACCAGAGAGCGGCGGCAGAGGTCAGACCCTTAACTTCTGGCTTCACTCCATGACTTGACTGTTGCAAAATTAGGCCGGCACCAATAAACCCCACCCCTGTAGCGACCCCCTGCACCGTCCGACTTAAGGCATTGGTGGAATTAAGATCAATCCCGGCCTGGAGGGGCAACATGACAAAAAGGGCAGAACCCACGCTCACAGCCATATAGGTGCGTAGGCCAGCGGGCCGGCCCGGTTGTTGTCGGTTCAAGCCAATCGCGCCACCGACAAAAAACGCCATCCCCAAACGCAACGAAATCGTGAATATATCATCCGGGCTGAAGAATAGGGTGTTTTCTAACGCCATCAGACATACCTCACTAAACCCTGTGAATAAGGGGATTATAGGATTTGAATCAGGTTAAGTAAAGTTTAGGGTTGATCACCATGTCGTCGAGTAGTCGAGGTTCCCACTGGAGAGAACAGATAAATATTCGGACGTTGAGACTGAGGTGAGTTACTTTTCTATGGCTCAGCTAAGGTGTGTTCATCTCTCGCCGCTTTCCAAATGGCCTGGGCCGCATCAAGATTCATAATCAATATCCCAATACCCACGATTAAATCTGGCCAACCGGATAACCAGAGGAGTGTGACCAGGCCGGCTCCAATGATGGCAATGTTGGCGAGAGCATCGTTCCGGGCTGAGAGAAAAGCAGCTTTAACTAAACTACCCTCATGATGGCGATATTGGGCAATCACAAAGGCACAAACCAGATTCACAACTAGCGCGCCTAGGCCAGTCCCAGATAATAACCAAGGTTCCGGTGGAGTTGGGGTCGCAAACTTCTGCCAGACGGCCCAAACGAGCGCAACAGCCGGAATCAACAGCACACCCGAGAGGAACATCCCCACAAATGCCCGTATTTTTGCCGGCCAGCCCAAGGCAATCAGAATTAAAAAATTAACGGCAGCATCTTCGAGAAAATCAATACTATCGGCAAATAGGGAAATGGAGTTGATTTGTCTGGCAACCCAAAATTCAACGAAAAAGTAACTGAGGTTGGCAACTCCTACGAAAAGAATGGCACGACGTAAGCCGATATTTTGGGCCATGATTCAACCTAGCGAGAGGATCTCAATATGTCAGGGTATAGCAAAAAACTCAGGCCTGGGATGAATAGGGGGGATAGGCTACTAAGGTCGTTTTCTGCCGGCCTGTTAGTTTTCGCCCCAAAGACCACAGCCCCAAATAGACTAAGCTGGCAAAAATCAGGGGTAAAAGTTTGGCCACGGTCAACAAGGATTGGAATGACCACCAAAACCGTCTTGGCCAACTCCAGGCCTGGTGAGTGATGGGAAGATACCGAAGCGTTGTAACTGGGCGAGACTGAGACATAAGATAACCTAATTAATTAAAATACTAAAAATCGAGTGAGTTACCGTAAATTAGTTTTTAATTTTGACATACTGGCTGAAGTTTATGCAATGGTTAAGTCTGGGCTAATTAAGAGATGGCTCCAGAAGTTACAGTGATTAAGGCTCTAAAACTGGCTTGAGGCAAGGTATGGGAACAATCCAAGGCATTTATGAAGTGGGGATTGGCACACCGGATTTACGCGCCCAGGTGCAGTATTGGCAGCAGTTGGGCTATCGGATCAGCGCAATGGGTCAATTATCAGCGAGAGAATCCCAGGCCTTGTATGGGGTAGATTCAGCTTTGCAGTCATTGCGCTTAGGGCATCAGGAGGCGGATCATGGCTTGGTACGACTCATGGCCTGGGAAAGCCCGACGGGGCCTGGCCTGGGGTTGGCTTCGATGAGGATGGTTGGTAATCGCTGGGGAACAACTTTAACTGCTGATCTGTTAAATCTTTTGAACCATCTGGAACTGCTCACTCAAGAATCACCCGAAACATACCGCTACACCGAACCCCTGTGGAGTCAAATTTATGCTGCTGCCAAGTCCGCCCGACCCTGGAGTGATCCATTACTGGGAGTGCGAGAAAGTTTGTGGCTGAACCCATTGACCCGTCATGTTTTCTTTCAGCGGTTTAATTACGAACTCCCGCACTATGGCACGGTTAATCCCCATTCATTGCTCCAAACCAGTCAAATTACCCATGTTGGCCTGGTGATTCAAGGGGACAGTGGGGAGGTGCTGAATTTTTATGACCAGGTATTAGGGCTGTTGCGCGCTCGGGATGGCCTGGTGGATCACTATGAAGACAATCCCGCGGCTCGGCCTATTTTGGCTCTGGGGCCTGGAGATTATTACTACACCACTGATTTTGATGATCCCCGCTCGAACATAACAGAATTGAGGCAAGTCAGATCTGGCCGGCTAAAGGTGATTCGCTTTCCAAAATCTTTAAATTTGGAGAATAAACTACAAAACTCAAAACCAGGCCAGCTGGGGATGTCCCTTTATACCTATCGCATCAAGCCTATCTTAGAATTTTGGCAACGAGTTAAAGCCAGTACAGCCACCCAAGTCACAGAGATTATCCTGAATGAATTTGATGAACCGAGCTTTTCCTTTGTGGCTCCCGATGGCTATTTCTGGACTTTAGTAAGTTAGCAACACTGGTAATTCTCAGCCTAGATTTCGATGGCTTCGGTAAACATCTGAGCTTCTGTAAATGGACAGGCCTGGGGTAAATCTCGGGAAAGGATTCAATTTCCGCGATCAGGTTTTCAAGATCGAGTTGGTCAAGCCGCCCCAGCCGAAGAAACTGCGCTTGCTGCTCTGTCCAGGCCAAAGAGTCTTGATCGTAAAGGACATTTACTTGAGTTGGAGTCGGCATAGTCATAGCCCTGTGATTGGTGTCTCCCCTCTGATGTCTATAAGTTTGGCATATTGGCCTTAAACAAAGCGGTTCGTGGGCCCATCCTGACTAGGTTTTAGTTGAATTAGCCTGGACTTTACCCGCTTCCGTGGCCTGGGTCACTTCAATCAACTGCCCCGTCTTCACATCGTAAATAAACCCGTAAATGGGAATATTGCTGGGGACTAGGGGGTGACGGCGAATCCGGCGAACATCAGCAACAACACTCGCGGCTAAATCTGTAAAGGTCAGCCAATCAATAAACTGAGCTTCTTCGGGAAATGCCGACTTAAACGCTTGCCCGACATCCCGCCAACCAGATTCATCAATCACCGCTGTTTCTAAACTTTGGCTGAGGAGTCCCCGAATCACTGCATCGGTAAAAAGCTCCATGCCGCAATTAGAGTGATGAATCACAAACCATTCCCGTGTTCCCAAAAGCTTGTAGGAAATGATCAAGGAGCGAATCGCATCATCACTGGCCCGTCCCCCAGCATTGCGAATCACATGGGCATCTCCTTCCGCCAGGCCAGCGTATTTAGCCGGATCAAGGCGAGCATCCATACAGGTGAGAATTGCAAAATGCCGGCCTGGGGGTAACGGTAATTCGCCCTTATCACCAAAATTCTCAACATAGCTCTGATTGGCTGCCAAAACCTCTGCTAAAACTTGGCTCATAGGGATAGCTCCTAAACATCCGATAAATCGATAGTGTTATGAGACTATATCATGAGTCATAGCCGAGATTGTGAAGATTCCAGGCCAGATAGCCAGCCATAACACTTACTCGAAAGTTGGCAGAAATCTCCTCAGGCCTGGGCAACATCAATCTGTGAGTTTTAGGGTTTACTCCAGGAGAATTGTGCCAATATCATCCAGGGGAGCGGCAAACACATAGTAAAAGACCCCCACCCCCAAAAGAATAATACTCAAACTGGAAATAATCACCCAGCGATCCGGCGGCTCATAAGTATCGTTTTCAATATCATCCCGCACCGTAAAATAATGTTGCATTGAAAGCAAGACAGTAAGCAAACCCACCACGGCAAAAGCCAAGCCCAACCGCCAACCATTCCCCGGAGGTTGAATTGCTAAAGGGGGCCGCAAAATCCGCAAGCGGACAATCAGCACCCCAAATCCCATCAGAGCGACCGCACTCCGCATCCAGGCCAGGTAGGTGCGTTCATTGGCCAGATGATCCCGAATCCGATTGAGATTCTTTTTCTTAGGGGTCTTGCTGTCCGATTCCGGCGACTTCAGTTCAAGGGAGTTATTCATAGACGCTTAAACATTCCAAAAGTCAAGAGTTGGAAATCGGATACCTCAGCCTAAGCATAGGAAACGGCCTGATGGGAAAAGTGTGTCTCTGGCCGCCATGACTGAGTTGGGAGTAGTCTAGCACCAGAATTTATCAAAATACATAAGCTTGACCGAAGTATCGTAGTTTGTATAAGATGTTGGACAATCTGACCTTGAGAAATCATCCCCTAGGTTAAATTAACCGGCCACCGCCCCAGAGTTGAAAGCCTTGATACAGCCTTGATCAGGGATTGAGTCGCAACGCATTAAAAATATTGCAAAGAGTAAATATGAGTCCTTCCTATCGCTTTGAAACGCTCCAAGTTCATGCAGGCCAAGAACCGGCCCCCGGAACCAATGCGCGGGCAGTCCCGATTTATCAAACCAGTTCCTACGTTTTTGATGATGCCGCTCACGGGGCCAGACTCTTTGCCTTAGAGGAATTTGGCAATATCTACACCCGGATCATGAACCCAACAACGGATGTGTTTGAAAAGCGGATTGCCGCCTTAGAAGGGGGAGTGGCAGCCCTAGCAACATCCAGTGGTCAAGCAGCCCAGTTTTTGGCGATTAGTAACATTGCCCAGGCCGGGGATAATATTGTCTCCACCAGCTATTTATACGGCGGCACCTATAACCAGTTCAAAGTGACGCTACCCAGACTAGGAATTGGGGTGAAATTTGTGGCGGGGGATGAAGCGGAGGATTTCCGAGCGGCCATTGATGAAAATACGAAAGCCCTTTATGTCGAGTCCATTGGCAACCCGCAGTTTAATATTCCGGATTTTGCCGCCCTGGCCCATGTCGCCCATGAAAACGGGATTCCTCTAATTGTGGACAATACCTTTGGTGCAGCGGGGTACTTAGTTCGACCGATTGAGCATGGGGCCGATATTGTGGTTCAGTCAGCGACAAAATGGATTGGCGGCCATGGGACTTCGATTGGCGGGGTGATTGTGGACTCCGGGAAGTTTGACTGGGGGAATGGTAAGTTTCCGCTCTTTACCGAACCGGCTCCGGGCTATCATGGTTTGAATTTTTATGATGCCTTTGGCCCCAGTAGCCCCTTTGGCAACATTGCCTTTATTATTCGGGCCCGAGTCGAAGGCTTACGGGATATTGGCGCGGCCTTAAGTCCGTTCAATGCCTTTTTGTTTTTACAAGGCCTGGAAACCCTATCACTGCGGTTAGATCGGCATTTATCAAACACTTTAGAACTGGCTCAGTGGTTAGAAACGCTGCCCCAAGTGGCCTGGGTGAACTATCCCGGCTTGCCGAACCATCCCTATCACGAGCGGGCGAAAAAATATCTCCAGCATGGCTTCGGCGGAGTGCTGAATTTTGGCATCAGGGGCGGTTATGAAGCGGGGCGGGCCTTTATTAATGCCGTCAAACTTGCCAGTCACTTGGCCAATGTTGGAGATGCCAAAACCTTGATCATCCATCCCACCTCCACCACCCATCAACAACTCAGCCCCGAGGAGCAAACATTGGCCGGAGTCACTCCAGATCTAGTGCGGGTTTCCGTCGGAATTGAACATATCGAGGATACAGCACTTTCGGCATCTATTTGGTACATTCAAGCCTTGAATCTAATTCAAAACAGGGGTGTAGCACCTTAAGCTGTACCAGTCCAATATCGAATCCGCTGTATTAAAGCCGACTTTACCCAGGCCTTTGCTGCCATTGAGGGGATTACAGGGGGATAGATGCGCTACCAGGCCCTCATTTCACCAGAGACTCAGTTCTATCAGCATCCACAGCCCTTGACTTTAGAGTTGGGGGGAACCTTAACGGGGGTGCAAGTCGCCTATCGAACCTGGGGGCAGCTTAATCAGAGTTGCAATAATGGGGTACTGGTTTGCCATGCCTTTACCGGATCAGCCGATGTCGAGCAATGGTGGGAACCGCTATTAGGCCCAGGCCACTGTCTTGATCCAACTCAGGATTTTATTATTTGCAGCAATATTCTCGGCAGTTGCTATGGGACGACTGGCCCGACTTCGATTAATCCGTTAACTCAAGCTCTCTACGGCCCTAATTTTCCAGCAATTACGATTCGGGACATGGTACATCTCCAGGCCGAGTTACTCAAAGCCTTGGGGGTAAAACAGTTACGATTGGTCATTGGCGGCTCCTTAGGCGGGATGCAGGTTTTGGAGTGGGCGGTTTTATATCCCGAAATGGTGGCGGCGATTGTGCCGATTGCGGTTTCCGGGCAACACTCGGCCTGGTGTATTGGGTTGCATGAGGCTCAACGGCAAGCGATTTATGCGGATCCCCACTGGCAAAACGGCTACTACACCCAAACTCCAGCCCGGGGCCTGGCGGTGGCGCGGATGATTGCCATGAACACCTATCGGTCTTGGGATAGTTTTCAAATGCGTTATGGACGGACTTACCAGGCCAATGATTTTCGGATTGCCAACTATTTGAACTACCAAGGGGAAAAGTTTGTCGAACGGTTTGATGCCAACTGCTATATCACCCTGACCCAGGCCATGGATCGCCATGATTTAACACGGGGCTACCAATCCTATACTCAGGTTCTTCAAAGCATTGCACAACCGACTCTAGTGATTGGCATTGATACGGATATTCTCTATCCCCCCAGTGAACCGGAAGAATTGGCAGAATTGATCCCTAATGCCCAACTCCACTGGCTGAACTCCCCCCATGGCCATGATGCCTTTTTGATTAATATGACCGAACTCAATCAGAGCGTATTGGAGTTTCGCCAGCGTCAAACCGATCCGTTTACCCCAGCCCTGGCCTGGCATTAAGTCCTGTCTTTTTCAGCCTTTTGAGAACTGTAAATCTGTTGCGGCAGAAATCCCAAAAATAATGCACCGAAGTTCTATAGCACTACGCAGACTGTTCTGGGTGAATAGAAACGGTCTCAGCCTTGACTAAAAAGTGCTTTCTGACTTGTCCCAATCAGAGCCCTAAATGAGTAACGCTATAGATAAAGCATGAATTGAGCGATGATCTACGGCATGGATCTACGAGTGCATGTCGTTAATGTTGTCCATTGAGGGAGCAGAGCAGTTGTAGGGTTGACGAACAGTGCCCAAAATCAGTTGAAATTGGTAGAATAATGTATGTAATGGTAGCGTCAAGCATAAATCCATGAGATTAGTCGAACGAACAAATATTCGTAAAAGCGAACCGTACTTTTCTGTAATTGATGACCTTGCCTGGAGAGCTAAGAATTTGTACAACTTGGCGAATTTCCATGTACGCCAAGAGTTTTTTAAGACTGGAAATTACATCGGCTTTTTCGATTTGTATCACCTCTTGAAAACCACGGATGCTTATTTGGATTTGCCTACGAAGGTTTCTAAACAAGTCGTGAAGCGTGTTGCAAAGACCTGGAAAGGTTTCATGGCAGCGCATCGTGACTGGCAAAAGAACCCCGGCAAATACTTGGGCGAGCCTCGTATCCCTCGCTACCTCGACAAAGAGCAAGGGAGATACTTGGTTCCATTTCCAGTGGACGCAATCAGCAAGCCCACTTTCAAACAAGGCTTTGTCAAACCTTCCATGACTGAAATGTTGATTCCAACAAAGGTCACTGGTCGGGTGTGCGAAGTCCGTTTTGTACCTGGAACTGATTGCTATGTCATGGAGGTGGTGTACGAAGTACCTGACACTGAGTTGACTGGAAGCAATGGAATTGTCGCTGGTATTGACTTGGGACTGAATAACCTCTGCACCGTTGCAATCAATAAGGCAGACATCGCCCCACTGATTGTGAATGGCAAAGGTTTGAAAGCCGTCAATCAGTTGTACAACAAGACTCGTGCGAAGTTTCAATCGAAGTTGACTGGCAAGCGTAAGTCCTCGAAGCGGCTGCGTCAGTTGACCCAAAAACGGAATCAGCGTATTGATTCGGCACTGCACCAAGCAAGCCGACTTGTCTTGAACTACTGCATGGAAAACAACGTCAGTGTCATCGTGGTTGGATACAACAGTCAATGGAAACAAAACATTTCCATCGGAAAGCGTAACAACCAACAATTCGTTCAACTGTCGCACCGCAAACTGGTGGAGCAACTGAAGTACAAAGCGTCCTTGCTTGGCATTGAGGTCATTGAAACCGAAGAAAGCTATACCAGCAAATGTTCTGCTCTTGATCTGGAGCCTTTGAAAAAACAAGCAACGTACCTCGGCAAAAGAGTGATGCGAGGCTTGTTCCAGACTGCCAAAGGCCTGAGAATTAACGCAGATCATAATGGGGCTATTAACATTATTCGCAAAGTATTCAGCGATGAGCTTGTCTCGGAGTTGATAGAGGCACTGCCGTTGTGCCCCAGAGTGGTTAATCCAGTCTGAAAAACAAATCACCATTTTCTACAGATTTGTTGAACGGTATTCGCTCTGGGCTGTCATCCGTCAGACTCCTCCATCAAAATGCTGATCATGGTTGAGTCTGATTCATGGCCTGGCTGCGGAACAAACGCTGATGGTGAGGGTGATAGAGTTGCGAACGGCTGCCCTGATCAGGTCGTAAGGCCGGAGTGACTAAATATAACGTTGTTCGATAAAGATGATGGGCCTGGGTGACGTTAGCCATCTCGGTAAGGGGAACCACATGAATCTGTTCATCAGGCCAGCCCAACCGAAAACAAATCGCCACAGGGGTATCAGGGGGATAGTGAAGGAGTAATTCCGCTTGGGCTTGTTCCACATGGCGGGCACTGAGGTATAGACAGAGGCTGGCCTGGTGGGCGGCAAGGTGAGCTAATGCTTCCTGGGCTGGAACTTGGGTGCGGCCACTGATCCGGGTGAGGATAATGGTTTGAACCAGTTCGGGAATGGTGAGTTCGACTTGGAGCTTGGCCGCTGCGAGTTGAAAGGCACTAATTCCAGGAATCACTTCTACCGGAATATTTGCCTGGGTTAGGGCTTGGAGTTGTTCGTGGAGGGTGCTGTAGAGGCATGGATCACCGGATTGCAAACGCAGCACTAATCGCCCCGCCTGGACGTGCTTAATCATCAGGGGCAGCACCGTTTCCAGAACCTGATCTGCGGTCGGGATGAGTTCACAGTCGGCCTGGGCTAAATGGAGAATCTCCGGGGGAATGAGGGAGTTGGCATAAAAAATTACATCGGCCTGGGAAATTAAGCGTTGGGCTTTGACTGTCAAGAGGTCAGGATCCCCAGGCCCCGCGCCAATTAAATAAAGTTTGCCTGTTTCCAAAATCTAGACCCTCGGCAATAACCGCACCGCCAAGGAAACCACGCCAAAACCGACCAATAGGACACCACTGGCTGGGGTAATCCAGGCCGACCATTGACGCAGGGCCAAGAGCTTTTTGATACTGGCTGTAAATGTACCCGCTATGACCAGAGGCAACACATAACCAACTGTATAGGCTAATAACAATCCGGCTCCGACCACAGGTTTTTGATTTGCTGCCACCCAGGCCAAGAGCGTTGCCAAGACGGGAGTACTACAGGGAGCCGCCACCAGGCCAAAACTTCCTCCTAGCACATAGGATCTCAATCCCTTGGGAACCCGCTCAGGAAGTTCCTCCAGGCCTGGCCAAGTGGGTAAAGTAATCGGCAAAGCATTGAGCAAATTTAAGCCCATGATGATCGCTACTAAACTGACCACAATGGTTAACCCCGGCCCCACTTGTCCATAGATTTTCCCTGCCAAGGCGGCAATGATCCCCAAGATCGCTAAGGTTGTGGCTAACCCCAAGGCAAACCAAGCTGATTGTTTTGCTGCTTGTAGGCGATTTTCGGCATTGTAGCCACCAATATAGCCAATGGTGATCGGCAACATCGAAAGAGTACAGGGGGTGAGGCTGGTGAGTAATCCGGCCATAAAAATAATGGCAATGCTAACAAGATTGAGGTCAGTGAGTTGAGCCACCACAATTTGATTGGCCCATTGCTCCAAGGCATAAAAAAGTTCTTGAACACTGGCCACAGGCTGCCTCAACCTTGGGATGTATTGTATATTGCCAAAGCTTTAACACTATAGCGTCACAGCCACCATTGGCGGCAACTGAAAACCCTGGAGATCAGACGGAGCCAACTGATTCTCACGCAACCCCGCACTTCTGATCTCGTTAGCCATTCAGAGGCCTAGTGGGTCATGTTTTGAAGTTTTATTTTCTCAGATTTTTTAATATTGTCCTCAGTTCCAAGGCCTGGACATTGACCGGCCTATTCTGGATTTAACAGTTACGGTCAATAATCACCTAAGGATAAAAAGCCAACTGCGGTAAACCGAGGGTTTCTGACCAGCCCGACATGAGGTTAAGACACTGCACCGCTTGACCAGCCTGGCCCTTCATCAGGTTATCAATGGCAGACATAATAATTACCCGTCCAGTACGCTCATCCACCTCAATGCCGATGTAGCAGAGATTTGTCCCACAGGCCCATTTAGTTTGGGGATAAATTCCCGGTGGTAAAATCTTCACCCAGGGAGAATGGCGATAAAAGGCTTGGAAAATAGTAATTAAATCTTCTCGCACCAGGCCGGGATCCCGCAGCGTTGCATAGACTGTCGCCAAAATCCCGCGAGGCATCGGGATCAGATGGGGAGTAAATTGGACTTTCACCGTTTGTCCCGCCAAGTCACTGCAAATTTGCTCAATTTCAGGGGTATGGCGATGGCGGGCGACACCATAGGCAGCGAGGGAGGCATCGGCCTCGGCTAAAAGGAGATTAATTTTCCCTTGCCGGCCGCCACCGGATGTCCCAGATTTAGCATCAATAATCACGGTTTCTGGGAGCACCAGGCCCTGTTTCAGCAGTGGGGAGAGGGCTAATAAGCTGGCCGTGGGATAACAGCCGGGACAACCCACTAACTGGGCCAGGGCAATTTTATCGCGATAGAGTTCGGGTAAACCATACACAGCCTGGGCTGCAAGCTGATCATCCTGACGCTCTGTACCGTACCACTGACGATAGGTGGCTAAATCGCGAAAACGATAATCTGCCGAAAGGTCGAGGACTTTACAGCCTTTTGCTAACAGCGGTTGGGCAAGTTCCAGGGCCAGGCCATTGGGTAGGGACAAAAAGACGACTTGGGCTTTGGAGGCAATGACATCCACATCCACCGCTTCCACGGTTAAGTCCAGACAATGCTGCAAATGGGGATAGAGATCGCTATAGGGTCGCCCCGCACTGCCCTCGCCCCCCAGGTAGGTAATTGTGGTTAAGGGATGCTCAAGGAGGAGCCGGACTAATTGCACACCACCATAACCAGAGGCCCCAACAATTGCGACTGATATGGCTTCCATTTGAGTCATGATTGTTGCCCCACTTTCCCCTGGCTGAGTTTTTGGCGATTTGACGATAACTCTGCTAAAGATAACAAAACCCACTCCGAAAACCGCTAAGATCAGATCAAGAAAGTTGTTAAGAAATTTTACGAATTCTCATTCCCACTGTGACTCACTCCTCTGAATCTGACTTTGAATTTGATTCCATTACCTCTGCTCTGACGGCATTAAAACAAGGCCAGGCCATTGTTGTCGTGGATGATGAGAGCCGGGAAAACGAAGGGGATGTCATTTGTGCGGCCCAGTTTGCTACCCCAGCCCTGATTAACTTTATGGCGGTCAATGCCCGGGGACTGATTTGTCTCGCCATGGAGGGAGAGCGGCTGGATCAACTGGATTTGCCCCTGATGGTAACCACCAATACCGATAGTAATCAAACCGCCTTCACGGTTAGTATTGATGCCGGGCCCCACTTGGGGGTTTCCACGGGAATTTCTGCCGAAGACCGAGCTAGGACGATTCAAGTTGCCATCCAGGCCCAGACCCAACCCAGTGATTTACGCCGACCGGGCCATATTTTTCCCCTCAGGGCGCGCGAAGGCGGGGTGCTGAAACGGGCGGGGCATACAGAAGCAGCGGTAGATTTGGCCAGGTTAGCGGGGCTATATCCGGCAGGAGTGATCTGTGAAATTCAAAATCCCGATGGCTCAATGGCCCGCTTACCAGAATTAATTCAATACGCCCAACAATACGACCTCAAAATTATTAGCATTGCGGATTTGATTAGTTATCGGCTCCAACATGAGCGATTTATTTATCGGGAAGCCATCGCCAAATTGCCCTCAGAATATGGGGAGTTCCAAATCTATGCCTATCGCAATGGCCTAGACCAGTCGGAACACGTCGCAATTGTGAAAGGCAACCCCGCAACCTTTAGTCAAGAGGCTGTTTTAGTCCGGGTACATTCGGAATGTTTGACAGGCGATGCCCTTGGCTCCTTACGATGTGATTGTCGGATGCAGTTACAGGCGGCCCTGAAAATGTTGGAAAGTGCCGGACAAGGGGTGGTGGTGTATCTGCGGCAGGAGGGACGGGGGATTGGGCTAGTCAATAAACTGCGGGCCTACTCCCTCCAAGATATGGGTCTGGATACGGTTGAAGCAAATGAGCATTTAGGGTTTCCGGCTGACCTGCGTAATTATGGGGTGGGGGCGCAAATCCTCAATGATCTTGGGGTTAAAAAAATTCGTCTGATTACCAATAATCCCCGCAAAATTGCTGGTTTGAAGGGCTATGGCCTGGAAGTTGTCGATCGAGTGCCGTTGTTAATTGAAGCCAATGATTTTAACTCCACCTACCTAGCCACCAAAGCCGAAAAACTCGGGCATATGCTCCTGCAAACTTATCTAGTTACGGTGGCAATTCAATGGCAGCAACCACCCGCAACCGTCACAGAACGCTATGAGCATTTAGAAAAACTACGTGATCTAGCCCAGGCCCAGCACTTACTGCTGCAAGAAGAAGCCCGTCCAGTGGCCCAGGCCCTATTTGGGGAGACAGATTTGGTTTTTCACCTGGGCCTGGATCAACCGGATGTGGCCGCTCCCAATTGGTATCAACAACCGGGCCACCCCTACCTCTTAGCGGTGCAAAACATGCTGGGGCAACTCACCAGCGGAAAATGGCTGAGTCAGTTAGAGTTTCTCATCTCCACAGGTGTCGATCCAATGCGTAGCTTACAGGTGGGCCTGGAACGGGAAACTTACGCCCTCTCGGCATCAGTCTCGGATACAGGCCAGGCCTGGCAACCACAAGTCATCTACACAGTCAACTTATAAATTCCAGCTTGGCTCCACAACGGAGAACTGACCTGACTAAGCACTTCGCAAGGCCACAATTGGGTCTAACTGAGCGGCACGACGAGCAGGAACAACCCCAAAGAATAAGCCAATTCCCCCAGACACTCCCACTGCCAGAGCAATAGCTGCCGGAGCCACGCCTGCTTCTAGGGGGGTAACTGCACTAATGAACAGGACACCGCCAACCCCCAGGCCTGTGCCAATCAATCCCCCCAATGCCGATAGAATAATCGCTTCAATCATAAACTGCCAGAGAATATCCTCTTGAGTCGCGCCAATGGCTTTGCGTAGACCAATTTCCTGGGTGCGTTCGGTAACGGAAACCAACATAATATTCATAATTCCAATCCCACCCACCAAGAGGGAAATACCCGCAATGGCCGCCAACATCAGGGTCAAAGCATTGGAGATATTCCCAATAATTTCCAGGGCTTCTTTTTGAGTTTGGATGGTAAAGTCGTCCTCATTAACAATTTGGTGGCGGAGGCGCAAGAGATTCGTAATTTGATACTTAGCGGCATCAATACTTTGTTGATCATTGGCCGCAATAGAAATAAACGTTAAGGGAATCCCATAGGGTGAGCGGGTTCCAACGACGCGGTTGGCCATTGTGGTGATCGGAATAAAGGCGGTTTCATCTTGGTTATTACCTAAGAAGGCACCTTTTTCCTTTAACACACCAATCACTTCAAAGGTGATGCCCTTAATCCGAATGGATTCCCCAATAGGGTCTTGGCGGACAAAGAGTTTATTGGCCATGTCCGAGCCAAGCACCACGACCCGATTTTGCCGAGCCAGATCTGCATCGGAAATAAATCGCCCTCGATCCACTTCAAAACTGCGCACCGTTAAAAAATTCGGCGTTGTTCCCACCACCAGGCCAGAAAGGTTCCGACTATCAAAGGTAATCCGCTGCTGACTTTGAATTTGGGGAGCCACCTCTTTCACCGAAGGCACTTGTTGAGCAATAGCTTTAGCATCGGCTAAGACCAAGGTTTGAGGCAGGTCAAAGGTACGATTACGAGCTTGAGGGGAACCAGGGACAACAAACAAGGTATTGGGGCCGAGAGATTCAAACTGACCCGCAGCATAGCGTTCCGCCCCTTGACCAACCCCGACCATAGCAATTACCGAGGCATTTCCAATCACAATCCCTAGCATGGTCAAACCGCTTCGGAGCCGATTTGCACTTAAGGTGGCCACTGCAATTTTGAGACTTTCCCAAATTTCCATGACAATTCCCCAGGCCTGGTGTGGCTAAATATCGGTGTGGAAAGAAAGCATCCCTATGTTCACTTTACTTAATTTATTGTTACAGTTGCTCCCTCATCCCCTGATCCGCCCCCACACTCCAAGGTAAAATACAATTGGTTTGAGAGACAAACTCCCCTCAGCCATCCTTACGACTACCCGCACATCTAGAGAACAATCTGTCATGGAAGGATTCTGGCAAAACGTCTTTCGTTATCAGCGCTATTTTGTCACAGTCTTATTGGGTGTTGTCTGGAATGTGGTTGAACCCCTAATTCCCCTCTTCAAAAAACCGGTCACCGCCGTTGCCTTGGTGGGATTATTAGTCGGGAGTTTAGCCTTTGTCACCTTGACGATGCGAGCCATGCTGGGCCTACCGGTGAGCTAAATCCCCAACCTTAGTCATAGCCAATTAAACTACCCACCCGCTCGTACCACTTCATCAACACTTGAGCCAACTTGGCCGAATCGTGACGGACTAACTTCTTGGCATGATTCTCCACCATGACATCGGCCAAAATTAGGCGGCAGCCCAGTTCCCTTAACTCCTCCCGATTAATGGTGACGGGTTGGGAATGATTGAGTTGATAACGGGATTGGGTAATTTGGCTAGGGGGTGTTTTTTGCATTAAGACCGCATCAAAAACCCGCTCCCCACACACATGATCTAAGACCCGGATATGATCCCCAACGCTATAGCCATCGGTTTCTCCAGGCTGGGTCATTATATTGCAGACATAAACACAAGGACAGTGGCGATTGAGGAGGGCGGCCGTAATATCGGGGACGAGCAGGTTCGGGGCAATACTGGTGAACAAACTCCCTGGGCCCAAAATAATGTAATCAGCGTCTTCAATGGCCTGGATTGCTTTCGGGAGGGCGGGGGGATGGGGGGGATGGCAACCAATTTGGATAATCCGGCCCCCGGCTTCAGTGATATTCGACTCACCTTGCACACATCGCCCATCGGCTAACTCAGCCCAGAGGGTCATATCCGTTAAACTAGCGGGTAAGACTTGTCCACGAATGGCCAACACCTGGGAACTGGCGGCAATGGCCTGCTCCAAATCACCCGTCACCTTTTCCATGGCGGTAATGAACAGGTTGCCAAAGCTATGCCCCTCCAGGCCTGCCCCAGACTCGAACCGATATTGAAACAGTTCTGTAATTAATCTTTCTTCATCCGCAAGGGCCGCCAAACAGTTGCGAATATCCCCTGGTGGTAATACGCCAATTTCCCGCCGCAACCGCCCAGAGGAGCCACCGTCATCGGCCATGGTCACAATTGCCGTAATGTTGGCACTATAAATTTTTAAGCCCCGCAATAAGGTGGAAAGCCCAGTCCCCCCCCCGATGGCAACAATTTTGGGCCCCCGTCCTAAACGCCGATGGGTCAAGAGGCGATCTACCAGTTCCCGATCCCCGTCCGGTAAAAGAACTTCCGTAATGGAGCCTAAGGTGCGCGATTGTCCCCACCAAATTAAAAACAGGCCGATCAAAATGGCAATCGGGCCACTGATGTAACTAGGAAAGACTTCAGCAAAGGCCTGGACTAACTTGCCAATGAATTGAAATGTAAAGAAAATGGGCGTGAGTTTGATGCTAATCGCCAGGCCGAGGCTAACTAAAATAATTCCGGCCGCACTGATCAGTAACCAGCGTTTGACCACCAGGCCGGGTTGCAACCATTTTGACCAACGATTAATCTGGCGGGTGGAACGGGGGCGGGGGGGTTTGCGGGAGAAGGGACGGGGCTGAGTGGAGGTCATGGGCTGTTGGCCAGGGGCATGAATTAAGAAACGTGAACAAGGGGGGAGATTCTTGAGGATCTAGAACAGAGCTAGAACCATGATCAGGCCTGGGATTTAGGAAAATACGCCATAATCTGCCCGGCAGCTCTAGCCCCCATCCTCCCAGTTCCAAAGAGCAAAGTTAAGAGATAGTAGAGTTTAGGAATGAATCTTGATGCTCTGCCACCTTACGTTACATCCTGCCATACCGCCTATGTTTCCAACCCATCGCCCCCGTCGCCTCCGTCAAACACCCCAATTACGGCGGATGGTGAGTGAAAATACGTTATCCACAGCCGATTTAATTTATCCCTTGTTTGCGGTTCCCGGTGAAGGGGTGGCCCAGGAAGTTAAATCCATGCCAGGGGTCTATCAGCTTTCGGTGGATAAAATTGTGGCTGAAGCTAAAGAGGTTTATGGCCTGGGGATTCCGGCGATAATTTTATTTGGCATTCCCGACGTTAAAGACAATGAAGCCACCGGGGCCTGGCATGATTGCGGAATTGTCCAAAAAGCAGCAACGGCGGTTAAGGCCGCAATTCCAGATTTGATTGTCATTGCTGATACTTGTTTATGTGAATACACCAGTCACGGCCATTGCGGTTATCTCCAAACTGGGGATTTAACCGGCCGCGTTTTGAATGATCCCACCCTCGAGTTATTGCAGAAAACCGCTGTGTCCCAGGCCCAGGCCGGTGTGGATATTATTGCGCCCTCTGGGATGATGGATGGGTTTGTCCAGGCCATTCGCCAGGGATTAGATGGGGCCGGATTTACAGAGATTCCAATTTTATCCTACGCCGCTAAATATGCCTCTGCCTACTATGGCCCCTTCCGGGATGCCGCAGAATCCACCCCCCAATTTGGCGACCGGCGCACCTATCAAATGGATCCGGCTAATTCTCGGGAGGCCCTCAAAGAAATTGAATTGGATATTGCTGAGGGAGCCGATATGCTGATGGTGAAGCCTGCTTTGGCCTACATGGATGTCATCTGGCAAGTCAAACAAGCCTCAAACTTACCTGTGGCTGCATACAATGTTTCCGGGGAATATTCAATGGTGAAGGCCGCGGCCCTAAATGGTTGGATTGACGAACGCAAAGTAGTTTTAGAAACCTTGATTAGCTTTAAGCGGGCTGGAGCCGATTTAATTCTCACCTATCACGCTAAGGATGCGGCCCGTTGGTTACAAGAGTAATCAGGGTTCTCGCCTATCTAGGATCACTCTTAAAATTTCCACAAACACCAGCCTCAATCAATGGAAAAATAGGCATGATTCCTATCACTGCCACGATTTAGGTTGGGCTGCATGATGCACTTTCTTTTCTTCACTCGGATTGCTGATATTTTCTCGCCCCTAACCTTACAGACCAAAAGCTTGGGTGGTACGGAAAGTTGCGTCTATTACTTAGCCAAAGCCCTGGCCAAATTGGGGCATCAAGTCACGGTGATTAATAACTGTCGTGCAGAGGCAGGAATTTATGATGGTGTAGAATATCGGGACTATCATCCTCGCCGGGGCCTGTGGGAAACCATTGACTACGCCCGTCAGCACCCCATTGATTATTTGATCATTGTCCGGGATTTTGCTGGCCCAGTTTTTCCCATCCCCGCCAAGCGGACTCTTTTTTGGGCCCATGACGACTTTTCAGCTTTAGGCATCTATCCTGAACAGGCCAATGGCTGGAAAAAAACGGCGGGGAAATTTGTCCTCCGGCTGTTGGGACTCTTATTTCGCCGGATTGATCGGGTAATCACGATTTCGCAATGGCAAGCTGAAACCTTTATTCACGGTATGGGACTCGCACCGGCAAAAATCCTAGTTTCTCCCAATGGGATTGATCTGGACTTGTTTGATGTCGAAAACTGGTCAAAATATCCCTGGCGGATCATCTATTCTTCCCGACCAGAACGGGGCCTGGAGGTACTGGTGAGCCAAATTTTTCCCAAGGTTAAACAGGCCTGCCCCGAAGCTGAACTGCATATTTTTAGCTATGTAGATTTAGCCGATTACCAACATTGGCAAGGAAACGGGATTATTTTCCGGGGCCAGGCCAGTAAAGCCCAACTCGCCCAAGAACTGATGCAAGCTAGCCTCTGGGTTTTACCCCAACTTCCCCATGAACCCTCGCCCCAGGCCATGTATTCCTTTAATGCCGAAACCTTTTGTATCGGAGCCGCTGAGAGCCAATGTGCCATGACCGTACCAATTTCTTCCTATCGTGGGGCTTTACCCGAAACAACCATCCCCGGAAAAACGAGTATTTTGGTGGACTGGGAGTATCCAATAACAGAGAAATTTATGGACGACTTTGCCCAGGCCATAATTGATCTTCTTAAAAATCCAGACAAACGCGCCAAAATGGCCCAGGCCGGGCGGACTTATGCCTTGGAACGCTTCGACTGGAACCGGATTGCCAGAAACATTTTAGCAAACCTCCAAACTTAATTGGGATTACACGGAGGAGCTAGGAAAAAATCGTCCGGTCTGGGGTTGGGTTTTGACAATCACATGGGTACCCACAGGGAGGGGGTGGGGCGTGACGGAGCGAGCATGAAGTTCACGACCAGAGGCCGTCTGGAGGCAATACCGATACTCCCGGCCTAAAAACTGGCGAGTCCGAATCACAATATCGGATTGGGCCACAGGTTCCAGAATCAGTTCCTCCTCCCGTAGCATGAACTCCCCAGGCCCATGACCCGACTCTTCTGGGGTGGTAAATTGTCCAACTTCAGTCTGGCAAGTAGACCCTTCGGCCTGGGCTGGGAGGAAGTTGGCCTGGGTAACAAATCCGGCCACAAAGCGGGAGGCTGGCTGGAGGTAGATGTCTTCAGGTGTCCCCCATTGCTCTAACTTCCCCTGCTGCATGACTGCCACCAGATCAGAAATTCCGAGAGCTTCTTCTTGATCATGGGTGACAAAAATAGCCGTCGTTCCCGCCGCCTTGAGAATCTGCCGGAGTTCTTCCCGGAGTTGGACACGGACAAGGGCATCCAGATTGCTGAGGGGTTCATCTAACAAAATTAAAGTCGGCTCAGGGGCCAAAGCTCTGGCCAACGCGACCCGTTGCTGCTGCCCACCAGAGAGTTGATGGGGATACCGCTGGGCCATACCCTCCAGGCCCACCAAGGCCAGACTAGATGCTACCTTAGCGCGGATCATTCCCGCTTTTAAACGCTGTTGTTGCAAGCCAAAAGCAATATTTTCAAAAACGGTTAAATGGGGAAAGAGGGCAAAATCCTGAAAAACCATCCCTAAGGAGCGCTGTTCGGGTGGGAGACCCCCTTTGGCGGTGGCAATCCGGTGCTGATTCAGGTAAATTTCCCCCTGGTCAATGGTCTCAAACCCCGCAATCAGTCGCAGTAGGGTTGTTTTTCCGCAGCCAGAAGGTCCGAGTAAACTTAAAATCTGACCTGATTGTAATTCGAGGGAGATGCTTTCAACTGCGGGGCGGGACTGGGGTTGATATCTTTTGGTCACTCTCGCAAGGCGCAAAATTGGTTGCCTAGTGCTTAGGGAACTGGGATCAGACGGGGCCTGGAGATCAGATGTCAGCATGGAGCAGTTAAAAAAGGGAGATAAGAATAATTCTCATTAGTATAATCTAACCATACCATTGCCCCAATGTCTCCACTCTAGTTATGTCTCCCGTTAAATTTCTCCGGGAAGTTGGGAGGTAATCCCTGGCTCAACTGAGGTTGTGGATATAGTTGCCCAAGGTTGTTTCCAGTTCACCCATGGAATATTTCTCAATGTCATACTCAATCACAATGCTACAGGCCTGGAGATTGACCCGCACATTTTTAACACCTTCCAAAGAAAAGAAGAACGACTCAAAGTGAACCCCATAGATCATGTTATTTTTCAAAACTGGAAATTTAAGCCGCAGCCGTCCCGGAATATGATGGGCCACTTGCAAATCAATATAGCCAAAGAGTTGGGCAAAAGTCAGATGATGTCTGGCCCGCCGCCGCTTAGAAACAGATACCGAAAAGCCCTCTTTTTCTTCCAGATAATTGACTAAGTCAACTAAATAGTTCTGCACCCGTACCAAACGTTGCCGCCCCGTAAAGTCTGCGGTGGGTTGAGCTTTATCTATGGCATGGAGGGCATCGCGAATATTCAGATAGAGGGCCGAGCGTTCATTCCGTTGATTCTTAATTTGTTCCTCAAAATCATAAAGAGAAATGGACTCAAAACTGGGAAACTGGGACTCGACTGGAGGTAAGTGGGTATTCAGATGGGCAGTGTTAGCAGCATGGGCATAGGCAATTGCAGTGGGCTTCACAAAGGTCAGACCGAGGGCTTTTTGTTCGGGGTATGAGAAGTAAAAGGCATCTTCTTCGGCTTCGCTAGCGTGGGTAATGTCGGAAAACATCTCTGAGACTTGGCGGGTGAGTTCAATCAGTTTTTCGTCACTGGTATAGGGGCCATAGCGATAGATCGTGAACGACCAACCAAAATAAATCACGATGGTATAGACAATTTCTAGGGCCGCTGCCGAAAACCCAGCATAGCCTTGACGGGTTTCTTCGCCGGGGAGTTTATGGTAATTGCCGCTGAGGTAGTTATAGAGAGCATCTTGAAGTTCTTCGGCGGCGAGAATAAAGGGATTGACATAGAGGGCAGCATTGCGATCTCGTTTCGCTTCTTCTTCCTTATCCTGCTGCTGTCGCCAGGTGAGCACAGTCCAGGCCGCGGTACAGACCCCTGAAAGGATCGAAGCAATTAAACCAAGTTGTATCGGATCCATCTATCGCATCGCTTAACGGCTACCCCCATATCCTAATTGACGCGCAGGAGTTCCTCATTTCCTCTGCCAGGCCCCTAACAAATACGTTCAACACTATGGCGCTGAAAGAGAATTTCGCCGCGGCGGGTGCATTTGTTAACGATACGGGGATGCATGAGTTCTCTTAAGGCAGTTGTGACATCAGTTCCTAACAGTTGAGTGGCATCTTCAAGGGTGAGCCATTCTTGCCCCAGTTTTTCTAGGATTGGCCCATCGGGGGTTTGTTCTAAGCGGTTAACTAACTCTAGGGTTAAGTACCAACAGGCCAGGGTATCTGCTTCGGCGCGATGAGAGGTATCTACAGGAAAATCAAAATGGCGGACGAGATCCGGTAAACGGCGGGATTTCAAATGGGCGAGTAAAATTCGGGAGAGCTTAACGGTACAAAATTGGGCATCTAAGGGGCGGCTGAAGGGGATATTTAGTTTTTTATACTCTGACTGGATGAAACCGTAATCAAATTCCAGATTGTGAGCCGTAAAAATACCGGTGTCGAGGAGGGGGAAAAATTCCGGCCAAACTTGAGTTGGATCAGGCGCATCAATCACCATCTCGGGCGTAATTCCGGTAAAGCGTTGAATATCTTGAGGAATTGGGATCGGTGGTTTGATCAGTTGTGTTCTGTGTTTGGTAATCCCGGCCCGGGGGCATCCCTGAAGAACAGAAATTTCAATCACCCAATTATGGTCGGGTTTACTCCCCGTTGTTTCCACATCTACAACGGTTAAATCACTGGTTCCCAGGTGCCGATATAAGGCCAGAATGTCTTGGGAGTGGAGCATCAAAAGAATCTCTGCTTAAGGCTTCGGTTGATCAGCGGGAGTCGGAACCGCGCGCAGGGCCTGGCGAAATCCGAGGACAACGAAAATATTGGCTACGGTCAAAAAGGCTTCTGCAGCCCCATGCAACCAATCCACATTCGCTAAGGAGGTATGATAAACCCGTAAGGCATAGAGTCCGGCTGGAATTGTGACGGCAACAAAGACTAAAGTGCCATAAAATCCCATTAACGCGAGCCGGGGCATGGTGGGGGTTTTGGTTAAAAAATAGAGAAAGCCAAGAAAGGGAAACAATGACAGGGCAAATAGGGTATTAACATCCATGGGATGGGTTAGGCTCGTTAAACAATTTTTGACGCAGGAAACCACGCTTTATATTATCCAACGCTTGGCCCAGGCCCTGCTGACCTTATTTTTAGCCTCTGCTCTCAGTTTTGCCATTATTCAGTTAGCCCCTGGTACTTATCTGGATACTCTCAAGGCGAATCCCCGCATTTCCCCGGAACGGTTAGCAGAGTTGGAGCAACAGTTTGGCCTCAATCGCTCGGCTGTGGAACAATATTTTCGCTGGCTCTGGCAGATTATTTCCCAAGGGAATTTTGGCACAAGTTTTGTCTATCAACGGTCGGTTGCGTCTTTGTTATGGGATCGGGTTCCGGCCACCTTGCTCTTGGCGTTTAGTTCCATTCTGGTGACGTGGGGGATTGGGATTCCCTTGGGGATTGTGGCGGCGGTGAATCAAAATCAGTGGGCAGACCGGGTCTTGCAGGTGGTAAGTTATCTGGCCCAAGGGTTTCCCAGTTTTGTTGCCGCGTTATTGTTATTATTCTTAGCTCAGAGTACGCCCTTGTTTCCTGTCGGGAATATGACCAGTATTGATTATGCGGACTTCACGGGCCTTGGCAAGGTGCTAGATATTGGCTGGCATTTGATTTTACCGACTTTAGCGTTGAGTATTACCAGTTTTGCCGGGTTACAACGGTTAATGCGGGGCAATTTACTGGATGTCTTGCGACAAAACTATATTCAAACGGCCCGTGCTAAAGGCTTACCCGAACATCGAGTCATTTATGTTCATGCCCTCCGCAATGCAATCAATCCTTTAATTACCTTGTTAGGGTTTGAATTTGCCGGATTATTGAGTGGGGCTTTTATTGCCGAATACTTTTTTAACTGGCCAGGCCTGGGGCGGTTGATTTTACAGGCGGTTCAGGTGCAAGATTTATATCTCGTCATGGCTAGCTTAATGATGGGAGCAGTGATGTTAATTGTCGGAAATTTATTGGCAGATTTATTACTGAAGTTTGTCGATCCCCGGATTCAACTTGGTCAAGGTTCCAACTAATTTAAAGTTAATTTACTGGGCTCAATACTATGCCTGAAGCAACATTCAACCCGACTGAAACCTATTTTTCCTACCTTGAACAGTATCAGGTCAAACTTGATTCAGACACCGAAGCAAAAATTAAAGCAATCATCGATTCTACAAATTGGGATGAGCCGATCACTGGCCTGGATTTTAATAACTGTGCTGTGATGGCCTTGATTGAAGCTGAAAATTCTGAGGAGAGCGAACTTAGAGAAACTTATATTGGCCTGGCAGTAGAGTATTTAGAAACTGGCTCAGAAAATCATCCACTTTGCTTAGCCCACGCCTTAATGATTGAGTTGCTCTTGCAGAAAACCAATTGGGAGACACTTTATCAAACCTACTTAGGCTTCCTCCAAAATGCTTATACCAAAACTGAATTACCCGGCCTGGTGTATTGCCCTTTATTTTTTGCACGTCATTCTCGGGAAATTCCAAATTTATATGCATGGAGCAACCAAAATGAAAATGGCTATTTACAGGGGATTTTAGTTTTATTTACCGCTTTGCAGAATCATATCGTTTTCTATAACCAGCTTGGTGTTCTACTATCCCAACTGAGGCAATTAGTTTCTGATTTTTCGGGTTTACTTTTCCGTTTAGGCGTTTCTTTGGCATTAAAGGCTCAAACTGAATCTATTGCCTATCTTCATGCAACCCAAACTAATAGTTCCAAAAATCCCCAAATTATTCAGTCACTTTATCTAGCTTATCGAGATTTAGGCAATCAACAACAGGCAGAGTATTGGTGTAAATTTGCTCAAGAACTTAGTAAGAATAGTCAGGATTTAAACTTGGCCTGGGTAAGAATTGATTCCTCAGCAGAGTTTACTTATCTTAAATTTGATCAGGATATTTGCTTGGCAGTTGAACCCAGTTTAAGAAGTATTGTTACCAGTGTTTTATTAGTGGAAGGGGACTGGTTTGAGAATGAATTAGATTGGTGGCGAGACTATCTCAGGCCTGGGATGACGGTGATTGATGTTGGAGCTAATGCTGGAGTTTACACCTTTAGTGCAGCAAAACGGGTTGGTTCTATTGGTAAAGTAATCGCGATTGAGCCTTTTAGTCCTTGTATTAAACTTTTAGAACAAACCAAAGCAATTAACCAGTTTGATCAGGTTGAAATTTTTGAAGCAGCCGCAAGTAATCATCCAGGCCAGGCCTATTTGTCCATCAGAGCTTCTAGTGAACTAAACGAACTAATTACTGTAAAACCAGGCCAAGAGATTCCAGCTAATGCAGTCACGATTAATTGTTTAACTCTTGATAGCTTATTAGATACAGATCAACTCAGTTCGGTGGATATTCTCAAAATTGATGCCGAGGGCCATGAATTGCAAGTTTTACAAGGTGCAGAGCAAATCATCACTCAATTTAAGCCCATAATTTTATATGAGAACATTTCTGGAACTAAATTAGCCAGTGCAGATGTGAGTGTTTTTTTGATTGAGCATAACTATGAATTATTTACCTACAATCCCTTGCTAAAAACCTTAATTCCAATTGAAGATCAGCCTATGTACCAATCCTTAAATATCATTGCCCAGGTCAAAATTAAGTAGTCCAAACAGGAGCTAAACCCATCACAAATCCAAGTAGAACCGCTTCTCCACTTAATTTGAGGATTTTCCAGAATTTCCACTCCTTGCCCAGTCCGGTAAATGTGAGCAGGTCTGGTGTCTGGGATAATCAACCAACCGAAACGCAACCCGTTCTCAAGATATTCCTGCATCTTGGCCTGGAGTAGCCTTTCATAAAGCATTTTCTGACTTGTCCCCATCTCACCCTAAATGACTAACGCTATAACGATTGCCAACGAGCCAAAGACAGCCAACTTAAATCCGGCGAACGGGCGGGGCCCCCTTGGGTAAAACGAACCCCGTAGATGAATCAAACACCTTGCCTAATCGAGTTTTGCGGTTCCAGTCCTAAAGTTGGCCAATTAACTCCGTATTGCGCGCCCCTGCTTCTCCCCCATCTGATGCCATAATTATCAACTCTCCCGTGGCAGACATCTCAAAGCGTAGGTCTCGACTGGCCTGGACGAGTTCCGTAAATTCTGCATTGCTGATATAAAACCCTTGGGTCAGTTGAGTATCGTGGTCATCCCTGCTCTCCAGGCCTGTCTACTTGCCTGACCTCCTTATCTTAATTCTCCAGCCCCCAAGTCAGAGTTAATCAGAACTGAGGGATCGACTTTTAAATGCTCTCTCTAGTGTTATAAAACAAGTAGTCAAGCCCTAGCCCGAGATATCCATCACCAGTCGCATAAAGAATATGTCAGCCCCCCACATTGTTGACCGGACTCAACCTTGGCTCAAATCCCTGGGACTGGAATTAGACCGGCCCCGCTGGTGGCTGGAGATTGCCGTGATTTCCCTTCTCTATACTGGTGCCTGCTGGCTTGTGCTCAAAAGACTTCCGATTCTGGATGCGATCAATGGTTCTCCCTTCTGGCCTGGGGCAGGGATTACGGTGGGGGGCTTACTGACCTGGGGGCGATCACGGTGGTTTGGAGTCACGCTCGGAGCTTTGCTGGTTAATTGGGGGGTTAAGGCCGATCCGCTCGGGAGCGCGCTCATCGGCACAGTGGGCATCACCTTGGGCGTACTGCTAACCGTGACTATTCTGCGACAATTGCTTGGCACTAACGAACCTTGGCGAACTGTGCGGAATGTGGTCATCTTTACCGTTTGCGCCTTATTTACTGGAACACTGATTCAATCCATTACCGGAGTTGGTTTAGTTTTGGGTTCTGGAATGATTGCAGTTGAGAATGTCCTCCAATTTTTTGCTAACTGGTGGATTGGGGATAGTATTGGAGTTCTCGTGATTGCGCCGGTTTTTTATACGTGGCTTTCTAAGAAATCCCAGGCCTGGCCTGCTCTCAACCTCTCGACGCGCATGGGTAACCTCAAAGAACTAGGGATGATCCTGATCTGCGAGGGCCTGATTCTTTACCTCGCCTTTGGCCTGGGACAGCCGCTTGAATATTTACTATTTCCGCCCTTAATTTGGTGTTCGTTTCGTTTCCCGGCTAGAGTAACCACCCTACTCGTTGCCCTGACTGCTACTGTTGCGGCTGTCTCCACCACCTATAAGTTGGGAACCTTTTATCGGCTTTTTGAGGAAAGTCAATCCCTGTTGCTGTTGCAGTTATTTATTGGCGTGATGGCAGTGACAGTTTTAGTGGTGTTGGGTGTCGTGGCTGAAAATCATCAAGCGGAATGGCGTCTCAGTCAACTCAATGAAGAATTAGAACAACGGGTTTTAGACCGTACCGATGCCCTCCAGACCAGTGAAGCCAACGCCAAAAATCTCGCTGCTAAAGCCGAAGCGGCCAACCAGGCCAAAAGTGCCTTTATTGCCAACATGAGTCATGAACTACGATCCCCCCTGAATGCGGTGTTAGGCTTTTCCCAACTGATGTTACGGAGCAAAGAACTCTCACCATCGCAATATGAAAATGTCGGAATCATCTATCGGAGTGGCGATTATTTACTCACATTAATCAATAATATCCTTGATCTCTCTAAACTTGAAGCCAACAAAGCCACCTTTAATCCCCAAAACTTTGACCTGATTCGCCTACTCAATGATCTTGAGGATATGTTGCACTTGCGCGCGACAAATGCTGGCCTGGACTTGGTTTTTTCACGGAGTCCGGATCTCGTCCGCTATGTCCAAACGGATGAGATGAAATTGCGCCAAGTCTTAATCAACCTCCTCAGCAATGGGATCAAATTTACCCCTGCCGGCCGCGTCTGGCTCCAGGCCACCAGTCAACCCACCCCCAGCCCCGAAACCTGGCAACTGACCATTACGGTTGGAGATACCGGAGTGGGCATTAGTCCTGAAGAATTGAGCCAACTCTTTGAACCCTTTACCCAAGGTCAAGCCGGCCGAGAAAAGCAGGAAGGCACTGGCCTGGGACTCAGCATTAGCCGCAAATTTGTCCAATTGATGGGGGGCGATATTCAGGTCAAAAGCCAAATCGGACTCGGGACACAGTTTCATCTGCAAATACCCGTCAAACTCGGGCAAGGCACCATTCGGGATAGTGCTGAAGGCAAAAAACAGGTCAAAGCCCTTGCTCCCGGCCAGGCCCAGTACCGCATCCTCGTTGTTGATGACCAAGAAGTCAACCGCAAGCTATTGATTAAACTGCTCGAGCCTTTAGGGTTTGCGATGAAAGAAGCCGTCAATGGCCAAGAAGCCGTAGCCATTTGGGATGTCTGGGAACCCCATCTGATTTGGATGGATATGCGGATGCCGGTCATGGATGGCTATGAAGCCACTAAGCAGATTAAAGCCACGACTAAAGGTCATGCAACCGCGGTCATTGCTCTCACCGCCAGCGTCCTAGAGGAAGAACAGGCAATAATCCTCTCGGCCGGTTGTGATGACTTTTTGCGGAAACCCTTTGCCGAACACACCATCTTTGATGCCCTGACGAAACATCTGGGAGTGACCTATATCTACGAAGACTCCACTCCCCCCCTCTCCCCGTCCTCCGATCAAACCCTCACCACAGAGAAACTCTCAGGACTAGCTTCAGAATGGTTGTCCCAGGTCTATACCGCCGCCCTTGAGGCCGATAATCAATCCATCCTGTCATTAATTGAGGAACTTCCCCCCCACTACCTGCATCTTCAAACCCCCTTAAGCTTGATTGCCCGGCAATTTCAGTTTGAAACCCTGATTGATCTGATTGAACCTTTGCTGCCCTCTCCCAGCTAATCCCAGTGAACATCTAAACTAAAATTGTCAGTCTATATCTGTCAAGACAAACCCAGCCCTAAATTTACAATGACTCTTGCTTATCCTCCCTTTGGGGCCAGCCCGATGAATTCTCCAACTGACCAGACATCCGAGAGTAAAGGGAATGTTTTATTAGTGGACGATATTCCCGAGAATCTGCAACTCCTGAGTGATTTACTCGTGAAATTAGGCTACACTGTCCGCAGTGTCACCAGTGGCAAAATGGCCCTGAAAACCATACGCGTCAAACAACCTGACATTATCTTGCTAGACATTAAAATGCCGGAAATGGATGGCTATCAAGTTTGCCAGGCCTTGAAAGCAGATGCAGACTTAAAGCATATTCCAGTCATTTTTATTAGTGCCTTAGATGATGTCTTTGACAAGGTAAAAGCCTTTAATGTGGGTGGTATAGACTACATCACAAAGCCCTTTCAAGTCGAAGAAGTCGTGGCTCGGATTGAAGGCCCCTTAACCATTCAACGGCAACAGAAACAATTACAAGAAGAAGTTAAAAAACGACAAGAAGCCGAAGAAGTTCTTTATCAATCCCGTTCCTTATTAGTCAGTGTTTTGAACTGCTCTTTGGATGGAATTGCGGCCATGCAAGCGGTGCGCGATCCGGCCACTGGGGACATTGGTGATTTTCGCTGTTTAGTGGTTAACCCCGTCATTGCCCGAATTCTCAACCGAGATCGCAATGAATTAGTCGGTAAAATGGGTTTTCGGAAATTCTTAGGCCAGTTCGATCCCCATCTGTTTACCAAGCTAGTCACCGTGGTGGAAACAGGCGAGGCTCTCTCGGAAGATATTTTTGTTTCCTCCCAATCCCAGGCCTGGTATCACTTATCGGCAGTGAAGTTGGGGGATGGCTTTGCCGTAACCTTACGGGATATTACCCATCGCAAACAAACCGAAGTTGCTTTACAAGATGCCAATCAAAAACTTGAACAACTAGCCAACCTAGATGGTCTGACCCAAGTGGCAAATCGGCGCTGTTTTGATCAACGGTTGCAACTGGAATGGCATCGCTCCCAACGGGAGGAAGAACCCCTGGCCGTGGTTATGTTGGATATAGATTCCTTCAAGGCCTATAACGACTTTTATGGCCACTTAGCCGGAGATGAATGTCTGATTGGGATCACCCAGGCCTTGGAACAAATTCTCAAACGCCCGACTGATCTCCTCGCTCGCTTTGGTGGGGAAGAGTTTATTATCCTTTTACCTAATACAAATGAAATTGGCGCGATTAAGCTGAGTCAAGAAATCCAGACTTTAGTGGACTCCCTCGCCATTCCCCATCATCAAACGATTGTGGAGGGCAAAGCAACCATTACCGTAAGCTTGGGCATCGCCAGCTTTATTCCCGACCCAGATTATCTCCCCGAAACCCTGGTTGCCCTTGCAGATCAAGCCCTCTACCAGGCCAAGGAACAGGGCCGTAACTGCTACGTGGTTGCACTGCCCCCAGCCTAAAGTATAAAAAAACTAGCCTAGGCCTGCACCCAAAAACTCAGATGATAGAGGGTATTTTTGGCTGGGTGGGCCTGGATTTCTTGGAGAACGGCTTGCCCCGCCCAGGAAATTTCGGGAATCGTCACGTCAACCACAGCCTTTTGACCCCGCGCATCCCGGACTAAAAACTCGGCCAGCTTAGTTTTAATCATTAGGGGCAAAGACTCACTGCCATTGTGGCCATAGAGAACCGCGGGGGTTAACCCGGACTGGCGCAGAGCATTGGGCTTACTATCCGCAGGGCGAACTTGACATTCAATAGCTAGGGACATAGTAGAACTCCTAAAAACAGAAATGAAAAATGAAAGACCAAGGGCAATCGGGTGATCGCAACTCCAACACAGGCTTATCTCAAAGGCGGGGGTGGGCCATTACTGCCATCTCCGTAAAGTAAGGCGCGCTTGGGTCCATGAATGGGATCCTCGACAATAATGGTTTGGCTGCGTTCGGCTCCCACGGAAATAATCGCAATCGGCACAGACATCAACTCGGCCAATACTTTTAAGTAATTCAGAGCCGCCGGGGGCAGTTCCGCTAAACTCCGACAATGACTGGTGGATTGCTGCCAGCCGGGGAGGGTTTCATAAATGGGCTGACATTGGGCAAAGTGATGGGCATTACTGGGAAAATCGGCGCACCGCGACCCCGCCACCTCATAGGCAACACAGACCTTAATTTCTGGTAGGTCATCTAAGACATCGAGTTTTGTAATTGCCAAGCAATCCAGGCCATTGATTCGGACTGCATAGCGACCAATCACGGCATCAAACCAGCCACATCGCCGCGCCCGTCCCGTGGTTGTCCCAAATTCTGCCCCCCGATCTCCGAGCAATTTACCGGTGTCATCCAGAAGTTCGGTCGGAAATGGCCCTTCTCCAACTCGCGTCGTATAGGCTTTGGCCACCCCAATCACCCGATCAATAATGGTTGGCCCGACCCCAGCCCCGACACAGGCCCCGCCCGCCACTGGATTCGAGGAAGTGACATAGGGATAGGTGCCATGATCTAAATCTAAGAGAGTCCCCTGGGCCCCTTCAAAGAGAATATTCCGCTTATGGGAAACCGCATCATAAATTCGCAGTGAGCCATCCACCACATGGGGTTGCAAGCGTTGGGCATAGCCGAGGTATTCATTGACAATGGCTTTGGCATCGAGGGGCGGTAATCCATAGAATTTTTCCAAGAGCACATTCTTAGACTCCACAGCCCACTGCACCTTGGCTTCGAGGTTAGCCGCATCAAGTAAATCCAACACCCTTAAGCCCGTCCGCTCCGATTTATCCGCATAGGTAGGGCCAATTCCACGGCCTGTGGTGCCAATTTTGTGAGTCCCGCGCCGTTCTTCCGAGGCCTGGTCAATCAGTCGGTGGTAGGGCATGGTCACATGGGCCGTCTCGGCAATGTGCAGATTAGCGGTACTAACGCCGGCCTGCTCCAGTTGATCCAATTCCTGAATCAATAATTGTGGATCAATCACCGTCCCTGTGCCGATAATACATTCGGTTTCCGGATAGAGGATGCCCGATGGAATCAGGTGGAGCTTGAGGGTCTGATCATTGACCACCACTGTATGGCCAGCATTGACCCCACCTTGATAGCGCACCACCACATCCGCCGACCGACTCAGCAGATCTGTGATTTTACCTTTGCCTTCATCGCCCCACTGAGCGCCGACTACAACTACGTTTGCCAAGGGTTTACCCCAGGATTGATATGCACACAAACCCCTATTATAGGCCTAGAATCACCTTAAGAAAATAGTCTGATTTAGGGTTACGGCACAACTAAGACTGGACAGGGGGCTAGGTTAATCACCCGGTTACTGACACTTTCATTGGCTCCTTCTTGGGTTAAACCAATCCCCCGGCAACCCATAACAATTAAATCGGCATTCAATTCATCGGCAATATCACAGATCACAAAGGCGGGAATACCTTGGCGTTGCAAAACTTCTGTCGTTAAACCCTGATTGGTAAAGCCCAGTTTTAATTGCTCTAAAAAACTATCAATGGCCTGGGTGGTTTCCGGGTCAGGTTCCCCTTCTTGAACCGCAAGCAACCATAACTGGCCTTGGCAAAACTGGGCTAACTGAATCAGAGTTTCAGCCGCATCTTGGGTATCACGACTCCGATCAACGGGAAATAAAATCCGCTTAAACATTGTCTTCGATCTCCTTTGGATTAGGTGGCAGGGTACGCACTTCGGTAAAATTGGTTACGGCAATTGGGCCAGATTTGGGATTAGCCACTACTGCCATTGTCTTACGATTGGATACCCTCCCAGGCCTGGGGTCGGGTGACATTGCCACACTTGCACACGCAACGCAGATTTAGGAGTCAATTACCGTGTCAAAAAAAACATTAGCAGATTTAACCGCCGCTGACTTAGACGGGAAACGGGTATTAGTTCGGGCGGATTTTAATGTCCCCCTCGATGGCACGGGCGCAATCACAGACGATACACGGATTCGGGCCGCACTCCCGACCATTCAAAATCTGACTAGCAAAGGCGCAAAAGTTATTCTCGTCAGTCACTTTGGCCGGCCAAAAGGCGTAGATGACACACTCCGGCTCAATCCGGTGGCCACCCGCCTAGGTGAACTTCTTGGGCAAGCCGTAAGCAAGCTGGATGATTGTATTGGGGATGCCGTGACTGCCCACTGCCAGGCCATGACTCCCGGTGCGGTGACGCTGTTGGAAAATGTCCGGTTCTACCCCGAAGAAGAAAAAAATGATCCAGCCTTTGCCGCAAAATTAGCCTCCGTAGCCGAAGTCTATGTCAACGATGCCTTTGGGACAGCCCACCGGGCCCACGCCTCCACCGCCGGAGTCACCCAATACCTGAGTCCCTGTGTCACCGGCCTGCTGATGGAGAAAGAACTGGAATATCTGCAAAACGCCATCGAAAATCCCCGCCGGCCCTTAGCAGCCATTGTCGGGGGGTCGAAAGTGTCCTCCAAAATTGGCGTGATTGAGACCCTCTTAGACAAGGTGGACATTCTGATCTTGGGGGGCGGGATGATTTTTACCTTCTTCCAGACCCAGGGTTTGAGTGTCGGTAAATCCTTAGTGGAAACTGACAAGTTAGAACTGGCCACCGCCCTCGAAGCCAAGGCCAAAGCACGGGGGGTGAAATTACTCTTGCCAACCGATGTGGTGGTGGCCGATGCCTTTGCCGCCGATGCCAGTGCCCAAACTGTTCCTGTCACCAATATTCCTGCTGGCTGGATGGGGTTAGATATTGGCCCCGACAGCATTGCCACCTTCCAAGCTGCTCTCAAAGATTGTAAAACCGTCATTTGGAATGGGCCGATGGGGGTATTTGAGTTTGATCAATTTGCTGCCGGAACGGAGGCCATTGCCCGGACGTTAGCGGAACTGACCCATACCGGCGTTTGCACCATCATTGGCGGTGGAGATTCCGTTGCGGCTGTGGAAAAAGTTGGGGTTGCCGAGCAAATGAGTCATATCTCAACCGGGGGGGGAGCTAGCTTAGAGCTTCTGGAAGGGAAAGTTCTTCCTGGTGTAGCCGCTTTAGATGATGCTTAATCCTCTCTGATTGATGCGACTCCTAAGTTCAGTGTTTGGGCTGGTGAAGACTTTCAACCGTCAGATCTGGCCTAGGCTGATATGTTGTGCAAGCCACTGACTGGAAATTGCTCCAGGTTTTTTTGGATAAAGGTTTTGGCCGTTTGGCGCGTCGTTTCTCCGTTAAGGGTTCCCAGGCCCCAGGCCCCTTGGGGAGATTGCCACAGTTGGGCATGGGTGACAGCAGGTTGGGCAAAAAAGTGATTTTGGTTCCCCCAGGCCTGGCTACAAACATCTGTAATCCAATCATGGCTAACCGTCACAAGCGGGAAATTGCCCCATAAGGGTACTCCCCAAGCATCAATCACCACGACCCCACCGACAATTCCACCCAATGCTTGCCAGCGTTCTGCCGCTCCCAGGCCCCCCACCACTCCAGCACTATAGGCCACCATCACTAAGGGTTGGGTCGGATCACAGTGGGCCTGGCAGAATTCAAGGACAGCCCCTGGAGAATAAACAGGTTCTAATCGGGGCAAACACCTCACCTGACTTGCTTCTATGGCCATCCCCCCTAGCCATTTACCCGTCCAGGCCGGCTCATGAAATCCCGGACAAATGATCAACGGATTGGGCATATAGCATTACGCAGACTGTTATAAGAGAATAGAAATGTCAAAAAGACGGCCCATAAAGCATTTCCTGGCTTGTCTCTGTCTTACCCTAAATGAGTAAAACTATATTTTCTGAGATAAAATATTCTCAAGTCAAAAAGTTATAAAAAATTTTTTTAAACCGATGACCATGCCCCTTAAATCAGGGTACTCAGTTGCGCAATGGCCTGGGTTGCAGAACTAAATCGAGCCGCAGGATTGGGATCAGTCAATTGATTAATCACATCGGCTACGGCTGAATCAAGGCGGGGAATGTCCTCGGCATACAGGCGATATTCTTTCACACCCCAGCGGAAATAGGCATCTGGCTCATAGCCTGTCAGCAAATAAACTAAGGTTGCTCCCAGTCCATACAAATCAGAGGCCGGTTGCACTTGGCCAGCCTGTTGCTCTGGAGGGAGATAACCCATATTACTCATCATGGTTCCCGTTTCCGCCGTAGTCACCACCACATGGCCCCACCCCACCAACACCCATTCCCCGGCCGGGCCATCAGGGGAGGTTCCAGGCCGAGGCAGTAAGGCCCTCACAAAGTTGCGAGGTTCAATTTGCTGATGAATGAGGGGCGGATGCTGGCGGTGGTTACGGTCGAGGAGTTCACAGATCGGTTCTAAGCGTTGGCAGACCTCGGCCAAATCCAAGGCCCCTGCTGCTTTAATCTGGGCTTCGAGGGTGGGGCCGTAAACCATTTCTGCCGATAAATAGGACTGGCCATCCACGGCAAAGGCTTCATAGAATTTGGGTAAGCTGGGGTGGTCAAGTTGACATAATTGCCGGGCCTGGTGGCGAAATGTGGCGCGATTAGCAATGCTGGCCTGGCGAGCTAAGGCTTTCAAGACAACGGTTCGTCCACCGCGCCAGGCCAAAAACTCCCCCTCTTCTGTCCATTCCCGAATCACTTTATAGGGGCCGAGAATCTTCTGCACTTGCAAGGGGAAGCCACAATCTGGACAGAACAGATCCCGCTCAGTCTTGTGGGGATGCTGGCATTCACTTCCCTGGTACTCCCCCAAAAACTCTAGGGGTAAATCACCGACAACATGGAATTTTCGGTCACTTTCCTCATCATCCTCTTCCCCGGTTTGGGACTGCCCTATACCCTGGGGGCGGGTTTCAGCCTCGGTTTGGACACCACCAATGGTCATCTTAGCCGGATCCACATATTGCTCAGGGACTGTTCCTCGTTCTGGCATCGTATCCATGCGGGCATTGGGGGGCGGCGGCTGGCTAGAAGTACCAATCCGAATTTGAATATTGGGCCCCGATCGGGCTAGGCGGAGGATGCCACCGTCATTTAGGGAGGCTTGTTGAACCCGTTTTCCATCTAAGTACGTCCCATTTGTGCCCAGATTGACCACTTCCCAATGCAACCCACTCCGGCGGAGTTCCACATGGTGACGAGATACAACTGCGCTGTACAGCACCACATGATTATCTACGGCTCGACCGATGCGAACAACAGACTCATGCTCAAATGTCCAGCTTTGTACGGGAGTGGCCTGGACGGGATGGAGAAGAGTAAGAGTGATCACGATATTAACCAGGGGGACATAGTGAAAAAACGTTAAAAATGGGACTCTGATGCAAGCCGGACAAGAGCCTAAAATACTTGCCTAGGGACAGAAAACTTAACCTCATCTCTAAGATTAAGTCATAGATCAGGGCATGGAGTGAGGCAAACATGATTGAATGACTAAAAGAACAAAAAAAGACCGGCTTAGATCATGATTTGAAAGATAAACGTCACCAAATCTCCTTTGCCGAAGGCAATCCGATCGCCGTTCTTAAGGGAGTAACGATTCCCAGGGGGTAGGGGTTGATTATTCACATAGGTACCATTGGCACTACCCACATCTTCTAAGAGGATTGTTTCTCCATCTAAGCAGAGATCAGCATGAATCCGGGAGACAATTTCGGAATTGGGAAAACCAGACAGATCAATGTTGGGGGGAATGCGGTCGTTGGGCTTGCCGATGTGGATAACCGCCAGGCCAGTGGGAATGGGGACAGGAATTTTGGTTTGGATGTGGTAAAGCTGCGCCTTGATCTGAGCCAAGGGGGTGGAAGGCACACTAAACACTGAGGGCGGGGGTGGGATCGGGGGGCGGGGCAAGGTAGAAACAGGGGTCAGGGATTCTGGTGCACCTAACTCAGGAATATCAGTTAACTCGGGAATATCGGTAAAGGGAGGTGTGAGGGGAACTGATAAATCCGGTAAGGGGGGCATATCTGGTGGGGGGGGAGCCATGATCTGACGCAGATTAAAGCCACACTGGCCACAAAAGCTGGCATCGGCCTGGACAGGAGCTTGGCAATTAGGACAAGTATTCATTTGGGGTAGCGCCGAAAAGCAATTCTCGCATTGCACTGCATGGTCAGGGTTTGGGTGTTGGCAAGTAGGACAAATAATCATAGGAACATCGTAGCCCCAAACAAGTTTGGCCAATTAGCCCACTTCTAAACTATCCCGAAAGGTGACTCGGAATTGATCACTATGGACAGTTATCCGGCTATTTTATAGTGAATCATGCAGAAATCAGGGAGAAATTTGCGGAAATTTGCGGCTAAGATTATTCGTCACTCCAACCCAGGCCAGCCTCTTGATCCAACAACCAAATCAAGGTTTCATCCGGTTGAATTAGCCGGGCCGGATAGGCCTGTGGATCACCCGTTTTCGTTAAGACTTGTCCAAGGGCTGCTTGCTTGTTTGCTCCAGCCACCAGAAACAACACGCAACGGGCCTGGTTAATGACTGGAACCGTCAGGGTTAAGCGGGGTTGTCCCTCTTTCTCTCCCACAGTGACAAATTGATCAGTTACATTGAGGGCGGGGGTATGGGGAAACAAAGAGGCTGTATGTCCATCCGGGCCCATCCCCAACAGAACAAGATCAAAGTCTGGCGTTGGTTTATCCAAGGACTGAAAGTAGACTAGAAGCTCTTGGTGATACTGCGCTGCGGCCTGGTGAGGGTCAGGTAAAAAGGTCGGCATTGGATAAATTTGCGCGGCGGGAATCGGAATGTGATCTAACCAGGCCTGGCGGGCCATCCCTTCATTGCTATCGGGGTGATCTGGAGGCACATAACGCTCATCTCCCCAAAAAACATGAAACGCTGACCAGGGTAAGGCCTCTTGAGATAGTCTTTCATAGAGACTTTTGGGTGTGCTGCCTCCCGCTAGAACAATATTAAACCGACCCCTCGCCGCCAGGGCCAACTCCATTTGCTCAACGGTAATTTCGAGGGCCCGCTGGCTCAGGCTCTCCAAATCGGGCAAGACTTCAATCCGTTGTTCAGCAGGCATACATTTAACCAAGGATCAGCAACAGAGGTCTAGTCAACAATAGCTTATTCCCAGCCGAGTCAGGATAATTCCTCAAGCCCCATGCAACCTCCATAAAAAAGCCATAAAAAAACAGTGCCTAGGAAGACACCGTTAGAATTATTTTGACAGTAAATTATTAGTAGCGGAGATTTAGTCAGCAGTTGGCGGTGAGAAATCTTTTATTCCATAACTTCGATGCGGACTGAACCAACTCCACTACTGACCAGGCCAATCACTTCAGCAGCCCCTCGGGACAGATCAATCACTCGACCTGGGGTAAAGGGGCCACGATCATTAATTCGCACTAAGACCGAGCGACCATTGTTCAGGTTAGTGACTCGAACCATCGTGCCAAAGGGTAAGGTTTTGTGAGCCGCCGTCATGGCATATTGGTCAAACCGTTCACCACTGGAAGTCCTTGCCCCATGAAATCCTGGCCCATACCAAGAAGCCATCCCCGTAAAGAGGGAGCGCGCGGCCCCAGAGTTGAAATTACTGGTTGCCACTCGAGTTTGGGTGGGATAATTTCGTCCCTCTGCAGTTGTTAAAGCCGGGGCATTACCCAGTTGTCGCCGAATCAGGTTGGTAATTTGGAGTGCATCCCTAGAGAGATTTTTACCGCCTTGAGGAAAGATAATACTACCATTGACAGTGACCAGGGCATCCTGACGTGGATCTTGACCTGCATAAATGCGATAGCTGTTAATGTTCGGATTCCAGGCCAAGCGGATTGTTTTAGCATCAACCCCACTGGTGTGAAGCTGGTTTAGCCGTTCAGCTAACTGATTGGCCTGGACAACCGCGGTTATTGGAGCTGCATTGCGAGCAATCCCAAGATTTGCCGCTGAAGCAACTTGCACACCGCTGGGAGGAGAAGCCTGAGACCCCAAAAAGGTCATAGCCGGAATTCCCCGCAGATAGAGGGTGACAACTTCTCGGCCATTCAAGTCATGGATCAAGGTTGTGGCAATAGGGCGGATGGTCGTAGCTGTGGAGGCAGAGTTGTCAAAAGCTTGTTGGGCAGATTGACCCGAGGTTGTGGCGGCGGTGGGGGCAGAGTCTGCAATGGAATTGGCTGCAGGTGTAACTGAGGCGGAAGCAAGAGATTGAGACGGTTGGGAGTCAGCAGAGCGTTCTGGGGTAGCCTCACTCCAAGGTAAGAAGCCCAAGACAGCGAGAACCGTAGTCGCCATCCCCAAAATAAGGTTTTTTTGATTCATACACTACGTCCGTTAAACATAGGCTTGTGGTGAACATTGCGGCCAGCACTAGCAACAAGCTTGAAAACTGGGTTCGCAGACAACTCGAAGTTGAGCCGAGTTTGCCCTCAACAAGCGGGACTGTTTTAACGTACCACGAAGCTTTGGAGGGCCGGGATCGCTTGATCGGCCAGGTTTTATTTGATTTTTTCAGGATAAATTATAGGTATATTTCCCCAATCCCAGGCCCCAAAAAGTTTTTATCAGGCTGCAAAACTTCGGAGAATGATAAACAATCTTAATGATTGCCTACAAAAATTTTTCAATTCCAAAATTAATTCGTGATCTAAATCACAAAGATTTTGCTGAGATTTCGAAATAGTCAAAATTCTCTAGGCTGTCATAAAATTAAGGCGAGGGTTCGATGGCTAATATTTTGATATTTTGGCTCAAGAAGTTTTATTTCCCTTGGGGACGATCAGGGTAAAAAAATAGAGTAAAGAAAATTATGTTTTGTTTTTATCCAAGTATTTTTCGGAAGTAACTCCCTGGGAAGTTGTGCTTCGCATTACATTCAAACCTACTCACTGGGCCAGAAAACCGTCAGGAAAGTGTGCCAATTTGTGTGCCGGTACATTAGATATGGAGGAAGATAATTTTATGAGGGAGATTGCCTTGAATATAAAATTTTTTCGGAATTTATTGTTATTTTTCATCAAAGCCCAATAAAATCTTCCTCAAGGTTCACTAATGTGGATCTATTATGTCTCTATATATATGTCTTAGGTCTAGATCTCTCCTCTGCGCTTTTGCATCTACTGGTAGGCAAGGTTTAAGACGTTAAAACCACTATTCTTGGTTCCAGATGGCATTGGTGGTTATCCCCATGTTGGCTTGGGCAATTGTGAGGAGGGTCTAGGCCCCGATATGATTGCTAACGCGAGTACTGACACGAGGAAAACGATGGACTACCGGGAAGCAGGGGTAGATGTCCAGGCCGGGCGGGATTTTGTCCAACAGATTCGGGGCTTAGTGGCCAAGACCCAGCGACCTGAGGTTTTAGGGGGACTGGGGGGGTTTGCTGGATATTTTGAATTGCCCAGTGGCTATCAGCAGCCTGTTTTAGTCTCGGGAACCGATGGGGTCGGCACCAAGCTGAAAATTGCCCAGGCCATGGGTCAACATCAGACGATTGGCATTGATTTAGTCGCCATGTGTGTCAATGATGTCCTGACTTCTGGAGCCAAACCCCTCTTTTTTCTTGATTACTTGGCAACGGGAAAACTTGACCCCCAGGCCTTGGTGGATGTGGTGGCCGGCATAGCTCGCGCCTGTGAGGAAGTTGGTTGTGCCTTGTTGGGGGGAGAAACGGCGGAAATGCCGGGATTTTATGCACCAGGGGAGTATGACTTGGCCGGTTTTTGTGTCGGAATTGTCGAAAAGGCACGGTTATCAATAGAGGTGAATCTGGGGGATGTGGTGATTGGCCTGGCCAGTAGTGGAGTCCATAGCAATGGCTTTAGTTTGGTGCGGCGGATTATGGAAACCAAGGGCTGGGCCTGGACTGATCAGGTTTTGGAATTAGGGAAAAAATCCTTAGGGGAAATTTTCTTAACTCCGACCCAACTCTATGTTGCCCCTGTTCAAGCGGCCCTCCAAGCTGGCCTGGAGATTCATGGCATGGCCCACATTACTGGGGGGGGCTTACCGGAAAATTTACCCCGTTGCCTCGGGTCTGATCAAAGTATTGCCATTGAGTCGGGGGCCTGGGCGGTTCCAGAATTATTTGACTGGTTACAATTTCAAGGCGAAGTCAGTCCCGCGGCCATGTATGAGACCTTTAATATGGGGATTGGGTATTGCCTGATTGTCCCCCCAGCCGAAGCCCAGGCCGCCCAAGCATTTTTCCAGGTCCAGGGTCTTAGGAGTGACATCATCGGCAGCGTGATTTCTGGCAATGGTGAATTACTCGGTTTGCCCACTTAAGGGATTCAGCATCTAAGTATTTTTTGGCCTTGTCTCTGTCATGCCCCGCAATCCTAGCCAACAGGTTTCATTCACCACAGAACTTGCCCAAGTCAATACCCGCTTAAAAGTGGCGCGTCTTGGCCTACAACTGGAACAACGGGGACAGAAACTTAATCTCCGGGGCATTTTTCCGCCTAAGCCCGACAGTCATCGCTTAGTTCCCCATCAGCAACGCCTCAGTTTGGGCCTTCCCGCAACCCCCCCAGGCCTGGAAATGGCGGAACGAAAGGCGATGGAGATTGCCCTACTCCTGATCCAAGGTCGTTTTGATTGGCAGCCCTATCTTTCCCCCATTAAGCACTTAGGCCCAGATGCCACCGTTGCGGATCAAGTTTTCGCATTCCAGGCCCATTTTTTTAACCAGCCCCCCACCCTCGGACAACGCTCCACCTGGTCAACGGCCTACCGTCCCTATTTTCGGAAACTGGAAGCCCTCGCCGCTACCCGCAAAAATATTTCCCTTGTCGAACTGATTTATGCCACGATTCAATCCACCCCTGCCAATTCCCGCAGTCGCCAGGCCTGTTGTACCGCGATGCAAGCCCTGAGCCAATTTTTAGAAATCAAACTCCCCTTACCCCTGGCCAACTTTGCTGGACATTACAGCCCCACCCGCACCCAACGCCGTCAACTGCCCAGCGATACGGAAATTCTCCATTACTACAAGCAAATCCCCAACCCGGCCTGGCGTTTTGTCTATGGCATTATGGCCACCTATGGGTTACGCAACCATGAGGTCTTTTTTTGCGACTACAGCGGCCTGCGAGATCAGGAACCCGAAGCCGTCATTGAAGTTCTGGATACGACTAAAACCGGGGGGCATCAAGTTTGGCCGTTTTTGCCGGAGTGGGTTGAAACCTTAAAGCTATACGATATTAACTTGCCAACGGTGAATACGGATCTAAGAACGACTACTCTCCAACGGATTGGCCAACGGGTAACTCAACAATTTAGCCGCTATCAAATTCCCTTTAGTCCCTATGATCTCCGCCATGCCTGGGCCGTGCGCACGATTCATATTGGTTTACCGGATACCGTCTCAGCCCGGATGATGGGCCATTCCGTAGCCATTCACACCCGCACCTATCATCGTTGGATTACAAGACGGGATCAACAACAGGCCGTTACCGCAGCCCGCCAACGCTGGGGAGTTTTACAGGGGAATTGATCACAGTCATATCCTCGCTTGATTTATATTTTAGGACTGCTTTTGCTGGCTCAACTTCACTAAAAATTCCGGTGAAACTAACTCCTCAATGGTTTGGGTCAAGCTCCAGGCCTGGGGAAATGCCACGTTAGGATAATTTGCGTTGACTTCTTCAAGGGCATCCGTCCAAATCTCCGGGAATTGCGCGTGGGCATAGTTTTTTAGGCTGGGGGAATCTTTCAGGATTTGCCGGAGTTGTCGTTGTTGTTCCCGAATCGTCGCGTCCCAACCTCGGTAATCTTGTCTAGACGGAACATAAAGACGCTTGAGATAATGGCAGACTAGGACAAACAGACGACTTTTTAACTCCCGCCGCTCTCGATTCGCCAAGCTTTCAATTTCCTCAATTAAGTTCTCAATATCTAAGTCATTAAAGTCGTGTTGCTTGAGGCGGGTGATCGTTTCTTGATACCACAGCATTAAATCCTGGTCATAGAGATCCTGGGAAATTTTAGTGGGGGTAAGCGTCATAAGGACTGGCCTGGGTCATGTCTGAAATGTACTGGAAAGCTACGAACTCTATAAGTTAACCAAACGCTGGATGATTATGGCTGTGTTTGCTGGTTTAACTTCACTAAAAATTCCGGTGAAACTAACTCATCAATAGTTTGGGTCAAGCTCCAGGCCTGGGGAAATGCCACGTTAGGATAATTTGCGTTGACTTCTTCAAGGGCATCCGTCCAAATCTCCGGGAATTGCGCGTGGGCATAGTTTTTTAGGCTGGGGGAATCTTTCAGGATTTGCCGGAGTTGTCGTTGTTGTTCCCGAATCGTCGCGTCCCAACCTCGGTAATCTTGTCTAGACGGAACATAAAGACGCTTGAGATAATGGCAGACTAGGACAAACAGACGACTTTTTAACTCCCGCCGCTCTCGATTCGCCAAGCTTTCAATTTCCTCAATTAAGTTCTCAATATCTAAATCATTAAAGTCGTGTTCCTTGAGGCGGGTGATGGTTTCTTGATACCACAGCATTAAATCCTGGTCATAGAGATCAGTGGAAATTTTAGTGGGGGTAAGCGTCATAAAGACTGGCCTGGGTCATGTCTGAAATGTACTGGAAAGCTATCAACCATCATAAGGCAGGTACTATCGTGTTACTCATTGAGGGTGAGAGGGAGACCAGTCAGACAATGCTTGATGGGCAGTCTTTTTGACATTTCTACTCTTTCAGAACAGCCTGCGTAACGCGATAACTTTGGGTCTTTTAGGATTAAGTCACCGGACGCATAAACTTCAGAGATAATCAAAAGAACCCCAATTTAGCGGTTACTGGCCCCCTACTGTTTTCCCCTATGTCTCCAACCCTCACTTCTGTGTCCCTCACCGCCAACGTGCTTAAAACTGAACTGGATAATGGCCTGGTGGTGCTGCTTAAGGAAATTCGGACAGCCCCAGTGGTGAGTTTGCAGGTGTGGTATCGGGTTGGTTCCGCTCAAGAAGCCCCAGGCCAGAATGGGATTGCCCACCAACTCGAACATTTAATGTTTAAGGGAACCCAAAGCCGGCCAATTCAGTTTGGGCAGTTATTTAGTGCGATTGGCAGCCAGACGAATGCCTTTACCAGCTATGACATGACGGCCTATTTCCATACCGTGCGGGCGAGTCAGTTGGAGCCGTTGTTGATCCTCGAAGCCGACCGGATGGTAAACACAGATATTTCCCCCAATCAACTCAGCAGCGAAAAACGGGTCGTGATTTCGGAACTCCAAGGCTATGAGAACAGCCCGGAATATCGCCTCAGTCGCACCTTAATGAATACGCTCTATCCCAATCATGCCTATGGCTTACCTGTGGGGGGAACCGTTGCTGATGTGGAGAGTTTTAGTTTAGAGGCTGTGCAGAGTTATTACCGCCAGTTTTATCGCCCCGACAACGCTGTGATTGTGATTACCGGAGATATTGAAGCGGAACCGACTTTGCAACTGGTAGAGGATATTTTTGGGGCAATTCCCAGGCCAGGTTTACCCTTAGCCAATTTCACCCCGACCCCGCCCACCCCAGGCCCCGTTCCCCAACAGCCAATCACTCTTTCAGAACCCGGCAGCGCGCCCCTGTTACAGATTTTGTATCCCCTCCCGGCCTGGACAGATCCCGATTTTGCCGCCATTGAAGTTTTGGATGCGATTTTGACCGCCGGCCGCAGTTCGAGGTTATATCAAGCCCTAGTCGAAACCGGATTAGCCAGTTCAGTCAGTGCCTATGCTGCCGGATTACAGGCCGGGGGCTGGTATGAAGTGGATGCGGTGGCCACCTTAGAAACCAGCCTCGAAGAAATTTTAGAGGTTCTCCAGGCCGAGATTAGCCAAATTCAAAGCGAACTCGTCTCAGCTGCCGAACTGGATCAAGCCAAAACCCAACTCCAAGCCCACTTTATTTTGCGAAACCGCGATATTGACAGCCAGGCCGGACAGTTAGCCTACGATCAAGTTGTCACCGGCGATTATCACTTCAGCGAAACCCTTTTAACCCGCATTACCCAAGTCACCGCGGCCGATATTCAACGGGTGGCCCAAACCTATCTGGTGACTGAAAAAGCGATTCAAGGGCAATTTATCCCGAGCGAACTCACCGCCACCTCGCCCCAGGCCAGCGGAATGCAAACCAGTGAAGATTTTAGCCCCGGGATTCCCGTGGATCCGGCCGCTGTGGCCCAATTTTTGCCCCCTGTTACCCACGAACCGCCCCACTCCCACCAGGCCTTGCCGGAAAAATTCACCCTCAAAAATGGCTTACGGATTTTATTGTTACGGGATACCAGCACGCCCACGGTGACCTTAAGCGGCCATATTCAAGCCGGAACTGCCTATGATTTGCAAACGAAACCCGGTGTGGCCAATTTAACCGCGGAAAATGTCGGCAATGGCACCAAAACTAAGACTGCATTGGAACTGGCCCAAGGTTTAGAATCCCGCGGGGCTGGCCTGGAGTTGGCGGCATTTCGCGAAGGCGTGGATTTGGATGGCTATGTTTTGTCGCCGGATTTATCGTTACTGTTAGAAACCTTGGCCGATATTCTCCAAAATGCGACATTCCCCGAAGCTGAATTGAACCGCAGTCGTCAACGGGCCTTAACGGATTTACAGATGGATTTAGATGATCCGAATCGGGTGGCAAGGCGCGTCTTTCAGCAAACCATTTATCCCAGCAATCATCCCCTGCATTCCTTTCCCACCCTTGAAACAACCCAGGCCATTACCCGTGATGATTTAATTCAGTTTTATCAGCAGCAATACACGCCAGAAAACACGATTCTAACCCTAGTTGGAAATTTTGAAATTGAGACGGTTTTAGCTGAATTAGAAACCCTGTTCGGGGCCTGGTCAAACAATCTAAACTCTCTGAAGTTAAACATCCCAAACATTGAGTTACCTAAACAAAATTCCTTTACTAATCCTGTCTTACCCGGCAAAACCCAGGCCATTACCTATTTAGGACATCAGGGGATTGAACGGCGAGATCCCCGGTTTTACGCGGCCCTCCTGCTCAATCACATCCTTGGGGGCGATACCTTAGCCAGCCGGTTGGGTGTAGAAATTCGGGATCGTCTCGGCTTAACCTATGGAATTTACAGTTACTTTGCTGCCGGACAACATCCTGGGCCGTTCGTGATCCAAATGCAAACCGCCGCTGAAGACACCCCCCCGGCCATCACGGCTACCCTATCTCTCCTCAAACAACTCAAAGAATCTGGGATCACTGAAGCCGAACTGGCCGCCGCCAAACGCACCCTGATGAATAGCCATCCGGTGGATTTAGCCAACTTGGATCAACTGGCCCGCTCGATTTTGGCTCAGGAAATTATTGGCCTCCCCACAACTGAAATTCGCGACTTTCCCAACCATTTAGCCGCAGTCATGTTAGAAGATGTTGAAAACGTGATTCAAGAGTTGATCCACCCCGAAAATATGGTGATTGTCTCCGCGGGGCCTGGGGTAAACGCACCGGAACTTCTCACCGCGACTTAACGTTCTGATAACACACTCACCCGCACTGTATCTCCAGACTTTAAGGGGCGGCCACTGCGAACCACATAGCGTTCCCCCGGATTCAGACCCGTAACAATTTCCACCTGCCCATTGCGGCGATTGCCCAACTCCACAGCCCGCACCTCAACCTGATTATTTGTGACCACATACACTTGGCCCTCCTTAGCCGAGACATTACCCTCCTGCTCCCCAGCTAATGCACTTTGAGGTACCACAATCCGGGCCTGAGTTTCCCCTTGAAATGTCACACGGGCTAACTGACCAGAACCAAACCGTTGTTGGGGATTATTGATCAGAATTTCAACTGGAACCAATCGGGCAGTTGCTTCGGCGGCTGGGGAAATCCGGCTGACTCGACCGGAGAGGGTTTCATTGGGGGCAGCATCAAGGGTAATCTCGGCCGATTGGCCAACTCCCAGATCCGCCGCTTCCCGTTCCGATAGCTCCACCACGACTCGGAGTTGGTTTAAGTTCCCAATCCGTAGCAATTCATTCCCCGGTTGAACCAGGTTGCCCGTTTCCGTTAAGCGTTCCAAAACAACCCCATTGAGGGGCGAGCGAATCAGGGCATATTGGAGACGGGCCTGGGTTTGTTTGACAATGGCGGCTTGGGCTTGAACTCGGCCTTGGGCAATGGCAACCCCTTCTTGGGCCGTTTGGACTTGGGCCTGGGTGGAGGCGAGGACTTGGCGTTGGGTCTGGGCGGTGGTTTCGGCCTGTTCGGCGGTCTGGGCGGCAATGGCTCCACTGGCTAACAACTGTTTTAAGCGGGCGGCATCGGACTGGGATTGCTGTAGATTAAGGCGGGCTTGTTCAACGGCAATGCGGGCATTATTCACCTGGGCCTGGGCCTGGACGACCTCACTGCGGCGGGCGGCTAATTCCGATTCGGCTTCAATGACGGCAGCGCGCAAAAGGGCAGCATCAAGACGAGCTAAGACCTGGCCCTGGGCCACCCGATCCCCCACATCTACCCCTAAACTGAGCACCTGTCCCTCCACCTGGGCGCGCAAGACCACATCCTGATTCGGACGCGTCGTTCCCGTAAATGTCACCCTGCTGCCTAGGGTTCCAGGTTTAGCCACCGCCAAATCTACAGGGATTTCCGCAGAGACCGGCCTGGCCGTTGCATTAGGAGAGAGTGAAGTCTGACATCCCGCGCTCCCCCAGGCCAGGGCTACTATTAATATCCCTTGTGCAAAAACGTTCATCCGGTTCATGGCCAAAATTCTCCCCACGGCGACATCCCATCATTAATTAATGCTTTGGGCCTCTTGTCATTGTCAGCCAGCTTGTGATCCATCCCAATGCTAACCATTGCCTTTTTTAATTGCGAACATTGCCTTTGATAAGACGGCTCAAACAGAGACTGGCCCAGGCCTGGGGAGGTAGATTGGCCTGGGGGAAGACTGCCAAGATTGGGAATTTTCCTGACAAAAGTTGAATGTTAAACTAGAAGGTGACAGATGCAAAGCGATCAAGACAAACCGATTCATTTACCCTCGAGGTATCTATGGCTACAACGTTAGAACTCACCCACGCAAACATTGAAAAAGTCTTGGATGAACTCCGCCCTTATCTCATGGCTGATGGCGGGAATGTCGAGGTGGTTGAAGTGGAAGGGCCCATTGTCCGGCTGCGGTTGCAAGGGGCCTGTGGCTCTTGTCCGAGTTCAACCATGACGTTACGAATGGGGATTGAGCGGAAATTAAAAGAGTCCATCCCCGAAATTGCTGAGGTTGAACAGGTTTTCTAAGGAGATTCATCGGATATTTCAAAAACACCTATTGCCTTAGACTGGCTGGCGCGGGCTGGGGTTCAATACCGTTAGCAGCTTTTTTAATCTTTTTCAGAAACTGGCTATAGACCTAGACCCATCTGGGAAATACTACAGCCGCGCGTCCAGAAACCTATTGATCCCTTGTCCTTGCAGCTTTTACTGGGACAGGGATTTTTTGATGGATGGTCACTATCAGGCCAACGTGCCTAGGATCACAGGCCGGGCATAGATTGATCACTGTTCCTTGCGGGTGGGCCTGGGAGAATCAATCCTATGTGATGGATTACCCACCGATGTGTCCTGCTTCCTTAATGGCTAAACCGATTCCCCAAAACCAAGTTGCGGCTCCCTTGATTGCTTGTATTGACGATAGTAGGACGGTGCAGCGGCAGATTTCTCTCACCCTCACGGCCGCCGGGTATAAAGTTTTGCCAATTACGAGTCCCACCCAGGCCAAGTCCCAACTCCTGGCCACTCCCCCGGCACTGATTTTGTTGGATATCGTCATGCCTGAGGTAGATGGGTATGAGCTTTGTCGGCAAATTCACCGGACTCCCGGCCTGGCTGAGATCCCCATTTTGATGCTGACGGCTGCGGATCACCCCATTTTTCGGATTCGGGCCCGAGGTGTTGGGGCTGAGGATTTTTTATCTAAACCCATTGCCCCCGATATTTTGCTGGCACACCTGGCAAAACTACTGCATCTCGGTCAATTTCCAACTAGGAGACCTCCCATGAGACAGGATTTTGCGATACCCTCCCCCACTCCGACTCTTGACCCAAAGCCCTATTGGGACTTGGCCAGCCAACGCCTGGGCCTGAGTAACCGCCAACGCCAAACCTTAATTACAACAGGTCAAAAATTAGAGCGGGCCCTGATGAATCAACCCCAACGGGCCGATCTCTGGGAAAAGCTGGGGATGGTGTCCTACTTGCTGAATCATCTCACCCTGGCTGTTTTGGCTCTGAATAATGCCCTTAAGCTCATGCCAGAACACCATTACCACCATCGCAATTTGGGCTGGTTGGCGGAAGAGTTGCAAGAGATTGAATCAGCCATTCAGCATTACCAGGCCTGGTTAGGGGTTGTGCCTGATGATGTTTATGTCCAAGGTCGTCTAAACTTACTTCAGAGACAACCCCAAGCCTAGTGATCCCAGAAAACCCCAGGCAACTCCCTGTCCTAAGCGGGGTAAAATACAGGGCAAGTCAAGGTCGAGATTCATGCCGAGACTAAAGACCAATTAGATTTTTACAAGAAATAATTCTTTGCATTAAAGCTATGGATCGGATTTGGGTTCTTGGGCGTAATGTTTTCCAGGCCACCTTTCGGGAACGGGTGCTCTACATCACGGCGGTGTTTGCGATTTTTCTGACCTTGGCTGTGGTCTTACTCAGTGAAGTCTCCGCAGGGACAGAAAATAAAATTACTCTGGATGTGGGCATGGGGGCGATTAGTCTCTTTGGCCTGGTAGTGACCGCTTTTGTCGGGAGTGGTTTGATCAATCGGGAAATCGAGCAGCGCACCGCCCTGGTAATGATCGCTAAACCCATTAGTCGGGCTGAATTTATTATTGGGAAACATCTGGGCCTGGCCGCAGTTTTGGCGGTGTTAGTGGCCTTGATGACGGTCATTTTCTTTATTGTGATGAGCTTCAAGGGGTTTACCTATCCAGCCGGAGCAATTACAATTGCCTCGATTTATCTCATTTTAGAGTTGGCGTTATTGGCTGCCGCGGCAATTTTATTTGGGGTCTTAACCAGTTCCTTGATTGGGACATTATTGACCTTAGCTCTTTATTTTATGGGGCATTTCAGCAAAAACCTGATTACACTCCAACAACGGATGGAAGATGGGTTTGTCAAATCCCTAATTAATACCATTTATTTAATTGTGCCTGATTTATCCCGCCTGGATCTCAAAAATGATGCGGTCTATGGAATTTTGCCGAGTTCTCAACAGTTAATCATCAATGGGGTCTATGGCCTGGTCTATACGGCGTTGTTACTTTCCCTGGCAACTTGGATATTTTCGCGACGGGATTTCTAAACAAGAGTTGACCAAATCTGATCCAGGCGTGCTTAAGGAAGATACTCAGCAGAATTTATGGCTGTTTCTTCAATTCGTAGGCGTTCAACCTGAATCTGGGGATCGGCGTTCAAGTCAGTTAAGATTTGCTGGGCCTGATGATATAGAAATTCTGCTAAACATTCAGTTGTTGGATCAGTAGTTAAGGTAAACAGGCGTAAATCTGGATCATGGGCCTGGAGTAGTTTGACAACGGGATCGCCTTGATACAAGAGCAGGGCATGATCTAAGTTTTGATCTAACCAGGCCCGCCAAACCAGCTTTAATTCGCCAAACTCAATCACCATGGCCTGGGGATTTAACTGGGGGGCGCGCAACGTCAAAATAACCTGCCAACTATGACCATGAATACTCCGACACTTGGGGGAATTCTCGGCCTGGTAAAAGCGGTGGGCCATTTCTAAGTTGTGGCGAATTTCCAGACGAAACATTCATCAATACAGTCACGCCCCTTCTAGTCTAATCTATGGCTGGGGAACCCTTTCGGGCCTGGGATATGGACAGATTCGGGTTTGTGATCGGCTTAACAATGGGAATCGGCCATCGGGGCTTAGGATGTATATACCTTGACAGCCTAGATGTTTTCTCGGATATATTCTACGAGAACATTGATTCTGAGCTTTTCCTTCTCGTCCTTCCACCCCAACCCCTATGGAACTCAATCCCGAACAGGCCGCCATTGCTGAACATCTCCACGGGGCAATTTTAGTTTTGGCTCCGGCCGGCACAGGGAAAACCAGGGTCTTAACTGCTCGCTTAATCCAGGCCATGAAGGCAGGGTTCCAAGCTCAGGATATTTTGTGTTTGACGTTTACGAACCGGGCTGCTCAGGAAATGAAGACTCGCGTCCGCCAAGAAATTCCCAACCAGGCCGAGCAACTAACGATTAAAACCTTTCATGGTCTCTGTGCTTGGATGTTACGGCAAGAAGCCACTGCGATGGGTTTACCGGCCGATTTTACGATTTTTGATGATCGCGACTGTCAAGAACTTGTCCAACAGATTTTTAACCTCAGTGATCCCCGCGATGTCAAACAATACACCAGTGAACTGATGACGACTAAAAGTCGCGGGTATTGGCAGGGTGATGATGGCTGGTTAGGGGTATTTCGGGGCCTGGGGGATTACGCACCACAGGGGGTTAAATACCAACTGGCCCTCCAAGAACGTCACACCCTCGATTTTGCCGATTTAATTTACTATGTGCGCCGGATGTTACGGACTGATCCGGAAATTGCCCAACGCTGGCAACAACGGTTTAAGCTCTTACAAATTGATGAAGTCCAAGATACCCATAGCTCTGAGTATGAAATTGTCGCCCATTTGGGACGGGGTTCCGGCAATATTGCCCTGATTGGAGACCTGGATCAGACGATTTTTGAGTGGCGGGGGTCAGAACCTGAGTTAATTTTGTCCCAGTTTCGCCAAGAGTTTCAGCCCCAAGTCTATGAACTGGCCTGGAATTATCGGGCGACTAAATCTTTGTTAGCCACAGCGGATCAATTTGCCCAGGAGTTTGCCAATCGCCACACCCGCATTAGTGCCGCCCCCAGTTGCCCGGCTGGCCCACCCCCGATCATCCACCAGGCCCCGACTGCCCAGGCCGAAGCGCAATGGATTGGTCAACACATTCAAGCACTAGCCAAAACTACCCCCAACTTTAGTTACAGTCGCACTACAGTTTTAGCCCGCAATCATTTCCGCCTGGCCGAAATCAGCACAACCCTGAAAGCAATGGGAATTCCCTGCCTGACGGTGGAGCAGTTTGAATTTTTCCAACGTCAAGAAGTCAAAGATGCCCTCGCTCTAATCCGCCTCCTCCTGAATCCCTTTGATACTACGGCTCTCCGGCGAATTCTTTTACAATTAGTCCCACAAATTGGCCTGGGAACCATTAATACAATTCAAAAACAGGGCCAGGCCTGTGGGTTGTGGTTAACCGACTTAATTGATTTACCCACCCTCGAAGACGGCGATCCCTTTCATGCGATTCTCCAGGCCCAGCAGTCCGGCAAGATTATCGTTTTTGATGTGGAGACAACGGGCTTTTCGGTGGCAGAATCGGAAGTGATTGAAATTGCGGCCCAACGTTATGACGGCGGCGAACATACCCTGAGTTTCCAGCGGTTTATTACCAATCTCAAACCCGTTGGTGAAACCGAGGCCGTCCATGGTTATAGCGATCAATTTCTGATGATTCGGGGCCGGCCGGCTAAAGAAGTGTTTAAGGAATTTCAACGGTTTGCCCAAGGGGCCTATTGGGTCGGCCATAACCTGGGGTTTGATGTCAAGATGATCAAGGCCCACGCCCGCCGCGTTGGTTTAGAGCTAAATATTTCTCGCTGGGGAGACACCCTGAATTTAGCCCATCGCTTTGTCCAGGCCCCCAACTATAAACTCGCCACCCTGGCCCAACATTTTCACCTCAAGCAAACCCCCACCCACAAAGCCGATGATGATGTCCGCACCACCGTTGAACTCCTGAACTGCCTATTACCCTTGACCCTGCCCGGCCGCCCCCAACGCCAGGCCCTGATTCAACGCTATCAACGCCAGTTTTTCCCCTTTGCCCGACAACTCTCCCAATGGCGACAAGCAAGTGATCAACTCCGGCCAGGAGAGTTAATCCGCCAAGTCATTCAAGATTCTGGGTTATATCGCCATTACAGCAGTCAACCGGAACGCCTAGAGAACTTGGATCAACTCATTGATGTCTTTACAGAGCGGGATCAAGCTCACCTCCATCCCCACACCGCCCTCCGAGAGATCATCGAATTTACCGCTCTAACACGCAATATTGACCGCCTCACCCAGGCCGAGAATCTTGTCCCGTTAATTACCGTGCACCAGGCTAAGGGGTTAGAGTTTGATCGGGTCTTTGTGGCTGGCCTGGCCGATGGAGAGTTTCCAAGTTTTCGCAGTGTCCAAGAAGGTCGGCTTGAGGAAGAAAAACGCCTGTTTTATGTTGCCTTGACGCGGGCCCAACAGCAGCTTTTTCTATCTACCCACGCCCAAGATGATCGTGGCAAGAAAGCTCCCAGCCCCTTTTTAACGGCCCTAGCCTAGGCCTGAAGCGAGTAGAAAGGTATTTCTTCTGGATCAACCAAGTTGGATGGAGCCTAAGTCTAATTAAATCTCAACGAGATTGAGTCTGAGCCAGCAAACTTACAAAATCTTGATGCTAAAATGGGGGGCCTGGTTGCCGATGTAGCTCAGTGGTAGAGCACTCGATTCGTAATCGAGCGGCCGTGAGTTCAAATCTCATCATCGGCTTTATTAAAAATCAAGGGTTTTAGGCTCTACATTAAGTCTTCTAGCTTAGTTTCTGGAAGGTACTCATAAGTAGTTATAGCTATTCCAAGTAGGAGTGGGACAGAGAGGAGAGAACAGCGATAAACTTAACGATTGTTGTTCACTTTGACATCCTCCCCGCCCTATAGCTTGCGTGCAAAGCAGGGCTAGGATTCCTTGTTTCACAGGGAGTCTCAAGACTTTGCCCTCCACAAGAGTTCTTTGCGAGATGCCCTCCCGCTGTTGTTTGCCCTGATCCTCCAGGTTCCTCCACTCTACGGTGCGAGCCTCTGGCGATGTGGCGGATTTCCTGTCCCGATTGTAACAAAGCCGCCCTAAAGTGCGGGGCTTGCATCCCATTTCTTTGGTCATGGTCATGAGTTACAGCTTGGATTTACGTGAACGGGTGATTGCCTATCTCCAACAGGGTGGTCAAATCACACAAGCCTCCAAAATTTTTCAGGTGGGTCGCTCCACGATTTATCGGTGGCTGGGACGAGATAATTTAGCCCCAACCGTGGTCACTCGTCGTCCCCGGAAACTGGACTGGTGTGCACTGGAAGCAGATGTGAGAGCCTATCCTAATGACCGATTAGCAGACCGAGCAAACCGATTTGGTGTCGGGATTTCGACCATTGCCTATGCCTTGAGCAAACTTAAAATCACCCATAAAAAAACAACTTTTACAAGCGAGCAAAGCTCCACGGTACCGAGAACGGTGTCACTCTGAGCGGATGGATGACTTAAAAACGTTGCAAGGATGGGTGAAGCAGCACGGGAGTTTCAGTCTCGTTTACGTTGATGAAACCGGATTTGATACCAATCCCACTTGTGTCTATGGCTGGTCAAAACGGGGGAAGCGGTTATTTGGAGACCAACAGGGGAAACGACGGAAACGAGAGAGCTTGGTTGCTGCTCGGCGAAATCACATTAAGGATTTTATTGCACCGATGCTTTTTAATGGCTCTTTGGATGCGGTGGGCTTTGCCGAGTGGTTGAGCGGTTATTGCTTACCCGAGTTAGACCAACCCTCGCGCCTGATTCTGGATAATGCCCCAATCCACCAAAAGGCCGTGATGCTGTGCATGACCGTTGGTCTACAAGACCGGGTTGAGACCGCCGGACACCCGGTTCTCTTTCTGCCTAAATACTCCCCTGACTGCTTCACATGATCGTTGGTCTACAACAAAATAGAGCATGATTTTAGTGTGCTGAAGTGAGCCAGAGTGTATGCTGCACCCGGAACTTCTATTGACGAGATTATCTGACACTATTGTGCTGCTCAATGTCCCATTCTTAATCGCAATAACTATAAAACTAGACGGACTATCTTTAACCCAGGTGAAACGTTTAATGAAATTGAAGATATTGTTGGTGGTGGCGATTTAGACTACGATGATGCGCTTCGTAAGCTAGGCTTGGGATAGACCTCTAATTTGAAGATGGAGCAGTGGTTTTCCCAAGAATATCTTGAGCGGAAAGACCATCTCCGGCCTGATTGCCCATATACCAGAGAGAGGCGGCGGCTTCGGCCCGGGTGACAGGTTTTTGCGGTTGTAACAAGAGGGTGGCTCCAAAAATCCGGCGAATATTGGATAAATCTCCATTTTGAAAATCAGCAGCGGTGGCACTTAGTGCTTCTGGGGTAATTCGATTGCTGTCTTTGAAGCCCCAGGTTTGTTCGATTCGATCAACGGCAGTGGTGGTTAGGTTTCGCTGAACATCTAAGGGGACTTTCCACTGGAGAAGAGTTTCTCGAGTCAAGGGGGCATTGGGGCGGAAAAGGGGAGTGACACTGCCTGTTAAGGGACTGGGTAAATATCCAGCGGCAGCCAGGCCTTGAATGTAGGGAAAGTCCGGGTTGGTTTTCGGGACATCATTAAAGAGGGGTTTATCATTGGGACTGCCCAGGCGAATTTGGCGGGCCGGACGGTCGGCATAAAAGCGATTATGGGCCGTGACTAACCAGCGGGCGTAGGTTCCCCTGGTAATGGGCTGGTTGGGGGCAAATTGTTGGGGATTTTGGGAACTGCCCGTGATGACTCCAAGTTCTGCTAAATCCTGGAGGGCGGGTTGGAGGGTGGCGGGAGCTTGGGCCAGGTCGGTAAAGGTTTGGGGCGGGAGATCCGCAGGGCTGGCCTGGGGAGTGGGAGTGGGGCTGGTAGGTGAATTAGTCGGATTGGGGGCAGGCTGTCCAGGCCCAAATTGAATCGTGAATTCTGTACCGTTGTTAGTGGGGGGATTCAGGGTGAGCCGGAGTTGATCGGTATCTTTTTGGGCCTGAAGAATCAGTTGAGTGCCAACGGTTTCTGGGGGTTGCAGTTGCCAGCCGAGTTGGGTGAGTTGTTGCTGATAAAAGCCTTGAATAGCGAGGGGAGGCTGACTGGTTTGCCAGTGGGTTTCACTTTGGCCATTGTCGAGGGGAAGAGTTTTGATCAGGCTGGCCTGGGGAAACTGTAATTCAGGGGGAAGTTTCAGGGGGGCCGGACTCGCTTCATTCCAGGTTTGGGTATTGGGATCTGCGGAAAACGCTTGTTCCCAGGCCTGGTTTCCGGCACATCCGGCCAAGCTAGTTACCACTAAGATGGGGGTAATTTTCAGAAAAATCCATCGAGATAGGGGAAAAGACATCGGTGGTTACTACTCAAAATTTAGAATCGGCAATCCTTAGACCCAGGCCAGTTTGCCCAGACGTACCTAACTTGGCTGATCGGTTGGCTGAGGAGATGGCCCATTAATTTTGCCATTTTGCTGATTGAACAGAGTTTGTTGAGGCCGACCAATTTCCAGGCCCATCTTTAACATTGTCCTCTGAACCCGCTGCCGTAACTCTCGCCCCACCGCCCACTGCCGCCCAGGTTTGGTCTTAATCCAAATCCGAATCGTCAAGCCACTGTGAGTCAATTGTTCAATGCCCAAGACTTCCGGGGGTTCAAGAATTTGTTCCTGCCAGGCCGGTTCTGTGTATAGTTGAGTCGTAACTTGTTTAAGGCAGTCTAGGGCCTGGTCGGCTGGGGTTTTGGGGTCTATGTCAATGGTAAAGTCCACTCGTGACCAAGTCCGCGTCAAATTTTCAACCACCGAAATGGCACTATTGGGAATGGTAATCAGCCGCCCCTCCCCATTCCGAAGCTGGGTAATCCGCAGATTCATATTTTCAACGGCCCCACTCACGGCCCCAATCGCAACCACATCCCCAATCCCAAACTGATCTTCCCAAAGGATAAAGGCTCCGTTAATCAAATCCCGCACTAAGCTCTGGGCCCCCAAAGATAATGCAAAGGCTAGTAAACCACCAATGGCAATCACGGAAACCACAGGAATCCCAACACTGTTCACGATCAGGCCAAGGGCAATGGCATAAATGAGGGTCGTTTTCAGGCCAGCAAAGACTTTTAAGGCCGTACTAATACGGAGATGACGACGTTGGAGATCGGTTTCGGCACTGACGGGATAACGATGCCAAAGAGTTCCCATCCGTTCGAGAGCAATGTCACCCAAGGAGTTGGCTAAACCACCCAGAAACCAAATGACAAGCCACCAAATCGGCAGCCCCAAGACCTGTAAGGCAAAAAAGCGTGTCCAAGGAAATAAATGCAGAATTAAGAATGTGCCCCCCAGCCACAAAGCTGCCTGACTCCAGGTCAATAAAAATTGAATCAGCTTTAGGAACTTGATGTGCTTGTCTTTCAGGTCAAACTCTGACGAGAACAGTTCTGGGCCTGGGAGGAGTTGGAAAAAGCGTTGCAGGCCTGTGGGGGGAGGAGTCGGGTTTGGCTCTGGGGAATCTAGGGGGGCCTGAGTATAGGCTTGCTTGAGGGACTGCAGCCGCAGAGTTAAGAGCCGCTGGAGGATGAGTACCCCTAAACTGAGACTAGCCATGAGGACTAAAATTTGGCAGGCCCGGCTCAATTGGCTAATTAAGGCATCAGGGGCACGTTCGGCAGCGGCTTCTCGGAGGGCGACTTGAATTTTTTTCTGCCATTCCGCAGCTAAATCAGGAATAGCCAGGCTATAAAAATCGGCATCAGTTTCTGTAACCGTGAGAATTTTTTGGGGGCGTTGTTGCTCGTTTGTCCGCACCGTAATAATGGTTTCCCCGTTAAAGAGGGCCACACCGGCGACAACATTGTCGGGCTTGGGATATCTAAGCTGGAGAGCATCCACAAAACTAAAGCTCACATCCGTAAATAAGGCGCGCCGGAGGTTGGCTTGAATGAGTTCAACCCGCATTTCTACAGGCAATAAGTCCCCAGGGTTATCCCGATCCCGCACCGTTGGAGCCGTCACTGCAAATAATATTTCGCCATCAAACCAGACTGGGGCAGCTTCAATATTCCCTTGCCGGACGACTCCCGTTGGCGGTCGTGATGAGCCGGAGGTCGTCAGTCCGGGGATTGTAAACTGGCCCCAACTTGGTAACTCTAGCCCCACGACCAGCAAAAAACTGAGGGTCATCAGTAGCAGAGATTTCCCCCAGCCCGAGAGTCTGAGCCTAGGGAGAAGTCGCGTCTGATTCCAGTTTTGCTGATGTGTCTGAGTCATGATTGGCTTTAGTTTGGGCTTCCAACTGTTCGAGGCGACTGAGGAGTTTTTGATTTTGGCGTTTCAATTCGGCTAGATCATCTTGGACGGTTTTCAGGGCCTGGGTGTTGCCGATGGCTTTTTGGACTTTGGCCACCCCTTCATCCGCAGCCCGCTTGACTCGGCCATCTAAACATTGTTCGGCCATTTGACGCAAGAGACTCAGGGCCTGGGGGTTATCCATTTGGCTTAAGGCCGTGATTGTGGCAATTTGGCTCAAGAAAAAGCTTTCACTGCTGAGATGTTGCAGGCGGTTCAAGATGCGCTCCAGCAATTCTGGGGTTTGATTTTTGCCGAGAGTTCCCAGAGTTCGGATGGCCGCTAAACGCAAGGGTTGAGGGATTCCCAGTTGGGTATAGTCCAAGACCAAATCCACAGCTTCCGGTAATTCCTTTAAGGCTCCCAGGCCCCCAATGGCTCCAGCCCGGACGACTTCATTCCAGCCAGCCCGTTCTTCTAAGGCGGTTTCGAGAATCTTGAAGACTTTTTTCGGTTTTGGTTTTTCCCCTGGTTTGGCCGCGGCAATTTCGCCAATCCCCCGCAAGGCCGCTGCTTCAACCAGATAACTAGGATCTCCATGAATCGCAATGGCTTTGATCAGTTGATAGGCTTCGGTGGTTTTGAATGAGGTGATGGCTTCGACACAGGCCCGGCGCACCCTCGCTTCTGCATCTTGTAATCCCACAGCCAGGCCATGGAGGGCTTGATCCAACTTAATCGTTCCCAACTGTTTGGCAATTTCGACGCGCACACCCCAAAACGGATCGGTTTCTAATCCTTGGGCGAGGGCGATAACCGCTTCTAATCCCCCTTTTTTGGCTAAGGCTTTGGCAGCATTGATCCGACTGAGGGGATCCGGATCCTGTTTGAGTTGGGCTTTCAGTTCGGGGAGTGGGTACTCTAGCGTGACAGTTTTTAAGGTGTGGTTGCCAACATCAAAGCTAATAAATTGCGGTTTTTGGGAGAGGGAAATGTAAAAACTTTGTTCAGGTTCATGAATCCGGACAGAAAGAGTTTGGGTCATTACCTCATTGCGATCAGAGACAAAGCCAAAACCCAAAGGAATCTCTAAATCAAACAAGCCGCGATCTAAGGGAGATGTGCCTTCCTTGCTGGCCTGGGATTGGGTCACGGTTAAAACGGCTAACTTGCTCTTAGAATCCCATTTATAGGCGACTTTATAGTCTGGATGTCCACCCCGGAAGACGTATTGATCAAATAAGGGGAGTAAATTCCGGCCAGTGGAGGTTTCAATTGCTCTTAACAAATCAATCGTTTCGACGGTTTTATGGGCATTGGCCTGGACAAAGGTATGAATGGCTTTCCAGAATAATTCTTCTCCCAATTCTGCCCGGATCATGTGATAGACACAGGCCCCTTTTTCGTAGAGGTGACGGTCATACAATTCAATCGCTTCTCGATAGACGTGGGTAACAATTGGACGGCGATAGCGGGAGCCATCTTCATGGAGGTAGTTGCGAATTTCCCCAAGACGATAATAGGCAGCTTCATCAGTTCCGTATTCCTGCTCTGTCCACATGATTTCAGAATAGGAAGCCATCCCTTCTTTAATCCAAGCGTGGGACCAATGTTTAATCACCACTAAATCCCCAAACCACTGGTGGGCTAATTCATGGGCAACGAGGCTTTCACTGTTGCGGTTGTCGAGGGCGGCCCGTTCATCTAATAAACAACGGTCGGTTAAAAGCGTCGTTGAGGTGTTTTCCATACCCCCAAAAATGAAGTCATCGACACAGACTTGGGCGTATTTGGGATAGGGGTAGTTGTAACCATATTTCTGACTGAAAAACTCAATCATTTGGGGTGTTTTACCCATCGTTCGCTGTCCGTCTGTTTCCCGGCCGGGGGTGACGTAATAGGTGACGGGTTTGCCTTGCCAACTGTCGTGCAATTCCGTAAATTCCCCAACTGCCAATGTCATTAAATAGGTGGGATGAACTTGGGGTTGATACCAGTGATAAATTTTGTGGTCGCCCTGATCTTCAACACCGCGCAATTCTCCGTTAGAAATGGCCATAAACGGCTGTGGCACCCGAACTCGAACTTCAGAGGTTGCTAACTGGCCGGGATAGTCAAAACAGGGAAACCAAAACCGGGAGTCTTCATCTTCCCCTTGAGTCCAGGCCTGGATCGGTTTATGGGGATAGTGGGCATCGGGCAAGACAAAATAAAGGCCCCGTTCCGGATGATCCAGGTGATAGTCAATTTTGATCGTGATGGCCTGGCCGGGGGTGGGGGGGTGGGACAGGGTGATTTCGAGTTGTTCGCCGGTGTAGTTAAAGGTTTGGGCCTCGTCGTTAATCCACACCCCGTTGATGTTTTGGTTGACAGCATCGAGGGTGAGTTGCTCCAGGCCTGGGACGATGGGGTTTAAGCGAATCTGACAGGTTCCCCAACATTGCTGCTGTTGTAAATCTAAATTGAGGTCTAAGAAAATGTGTTCCACCTGGCCTGGGCGATCTGGGTTGTAGTGAGGTTTTGCACCCGCTAAGACAAACGAAGGCCGACTTTCCCCATCCAAAAACGACCGAAGCTCTACAGACCCAAGCATGATTCAAGCCAACTCAACTGCACTTTTTTCAGGGTAGCGTGGATAGTTAGAATGTGAACAATCCTGGGCTATGGGAGTCTTGGGCTAAGACGAAATTGTGGTTAACCTTTTTATCAGTCCTACCCGGTACACTCTTAACTGTCTTAGTTGCCGTAACTGCCGCTCTACGATTTTATGAACCCACTGACTTCTCTCTCCCATTTACCCCCAAACCTTCAGAGAATGGAGCATCTGGGCCTTTGCCGCAACCCTCTTGGTGGCTCTGGTTGATCTTGGCCTTAAGTGGTTCAATAGAAACTTGGCTCGAAACCGAGAAATTGAGAGAGAGCAACGCCAGAATCGACGCGATTTTGCGCTCTTAAAATACTTAGCCAATCCAACACTAGAAAATCAACAAAAACTAAAAGCAATTTGTGAGGAAATTAAGCAATTCCAGGCCTGGGCGGTGTTGGAAGATAATTGACTTAAAAATCTCATTACTTCTTGATTAAGATATAGGCCTTAACAAATTCCGGGAGTTGATAGATATAATTCTGAAAATCCTGACGGCTTGGAAACACTCCAGTCAAAAAATCCAATTGATATAGATTAGGAATAAATGCCCCACCTGTATCAGCAATCACCCCTAACCGGAGCTTATGTCCCCCCCCGGCCTGATCTTCTAACAGAATCACCCGTCCCAGGCCAATGTTATAGACATCTCCGGCAAAAGTCACTTCGGGTTCAATATCAATTTTATTGGTAATTTCACTGCCATAGCCCTTAATGGCTTTAACTTCCCGAAAATACCAATAGCGTTTTTGATGATAGGGTTCTAGTCCTTTGACAAAAGCAATATTATTATTCCGATCCACATTGAAATAACTGGCTGAACCATCGGGAAACTGAATTAAAATTGTCCCCTGCATTAAGGCATCTTCAAAGGCAGCTCGGGTTAAATAGGCAATCGGTTGTACACGCCCATACTCCTGACCCCCAGGCTCATAAATACCGGCAATCACCTGCTGCTTTGTGTATTGACGATAGAAATAGTCCTGATTCGCATTAGGGGGCAAAGCATAAAGAGCCACGTTATAAGTCGCGGTGCGGGTACGAGAACCACGGTGGGTAAAAACCGCATATTTGGTCAACCGTAACTTTTCAGTTTGTTGGGGATTGCGAGGATTGTAGGGTTTCCAGGCCATGACTCGGAAATTTTGATTAATAAATTGACTATCCAAGAGGCGAATCGGTTGCTTTTTGCTAATGTCCTCCGTCAAGGTGGCAATCATAAAATCAAGAGTATTTAAAACATCCGTTAATGTCACCCCTTGGGCCGCCAAAATTCCATCCCGCTGCACCACTGGATCCGAACTACCATATTGGGCAAAATAGGTACGGGTATTTCGTAATACTCTCAATAACTTCGAGGGGGCTGTCCGAATCGGTAAGTTGGGCAATGGCTGAGGATGAAAGAGGCGGCGACTATCAATTTGAAAGGTATGATGACTAAATTCATTAACAGCGGTATAAGTCGGTTGGGCGGGCTGTAGCGGGGGAACAGCAGTGGGCAGAGTTGGCGTGGGGAGATTTTCTAGTTGCGGTATTTCTGGAGGAGGACTGGTTACGGCCGCTGGGACCGTTTCACTCTGGGCCTGGGAATAAAAAACCATCACGAGGGAACCTACCCCCAGGCCAGCCACCAGAATCCCTGCCCAACGCTTGAGGAAATTTTTATTCACTAATTTACGACTCCCAGGCCCCTCGTCTCGTTTTACGTTACCCCACCCCAAGCAAGCATCGCAAGAATAGGCTATTCTACCTAGGGGCCAAGTCTCCCTGAAAAAAATGGCTTAACTGTGGTTTGCGGTGTGATTTGAACCAATGCGGGTAGTAAAAACCATTGCCGGCCTGGAGGCCTTTTTAGAAAACCTGGGAACAACGTCCCGGCCCACATCGGCCACTGTCGGCTTTGTTCCTACGATGGGCGCGCTTCATACCGGACATTTAGCCCTGATCCACCAGGCCCGCCAAGACTGTGAAATTGTCATCGTCAGTATTTTTGTCAACCCCCTCCAATTTGGCCCCCAAGAAGACCTGACCCGTTATCCCCAAACCCTGGCCCAAGACTGTGATCTCTGTCAAACTGCGGCAGTTGATTTAGTTTTTGCCCCCAGTGCCGCGGAACTGTATCTCCAGGCCAACCCAACCCGCGTCATTCCCCCCCCAGAATTAACAGAAGTCCTCTGTGGTCTCAGCCGGCCGGGACACTTTACTGGGGTGGCTACGGTGGTTTTGAAACTCCTGCATCTGGTCAAGCCCCAGCGAGCCTATTTCGGTCAAAAAGATGCCCAACAGTTAGCCATCATTCGCCGCCTGGTTGCTGATCTAAATCTGCCCGTTAAAATTATCGCGGTGCCCATTGTGCGAGAGTCAGCGGGCCTGGCCTTAAGCTCTCGCAATCAATATTTAACTCCCTTAGAGCGGGAGCAAGCCAGAGCTATTTTCCAGGCCCTCAACCAGGCTCAAACCCTCTTTCAGCAAGGAATCCGTGACCGCGCCGCCCTCATTGCTACCGTCCAAAAACATCTGACACAGGTTCCAACCCTGACCCTAGACTATGTTGACCTCGTGGATCCCCGGACAATGCAACCCCTAGAGGCGGTTCAAACCCAAGGATTATTAGCAACTGCGGTCTATCTGGGCCCTACCCGCCTAATTGATAACTGTCTTTTAGATGCCTGTCCGCCAATTTTGGCCATTGATGGGCCAGCCGGAGCCGGAAAATCCACCGTCACCCGTCAAGCTGCTGCTGCCTTGGGGCTTCTCTACTTGGATACAGGGGCCATGTACCGGGCTGCAACCTGGTGGCTGATGACCGCAAAGGTAAACCTCGGGGATCCCATTGCCGTAGCCGAGACCATTAGCCAATGTCGAATTGAATTTGTGCCCCAATCTCAACCTGGCCTGGCCCCCAAGGTCTTCATCAACGGCCAAGATATTACCCAGGCCATCCGCGCCCCCGCAGTCACCGCCCATGTTTCCCAAGTCGCTGCCCAGCCTGCTGTTCGGAAAATTCTCGTCAAGCAGCAACAACTTCTGGGCCAAAATGGTGGGGTGGCCGCCGAAGGGCGAGATATTGGCACCCATGTGTTTCCCCAGGCCGGCCTGAAAATCTTTTTGACCGCCTCAGTGGAAGAACGGGCCAAACGCCGCTGGCAAGAACTCCAAGCCCAAGGCAACCCTGACATTAGCCTGGCCCAACTCCAAGCCGACATTAGCCAACGGGACTACGCGGATCAACATCGTGCCTACGCGCCCTTTCGCCCGGCCCCCGATGCCATTGAAATTGTCACCGATCAGTTGAGTATTGAAGCCGTCATTGCCGAAATTATCAGGCTCTATCAAGTACGGTTTTCCGTTCCTTAAATTTTGGTTCTCTTGTGGTAACTTCGCGAGCTTGTTATGATCTAGTCATAGCTGGTATTCAGTAAATTCCTTTTAATGCGACTTGCGAACCCTCTGATCACTCACTCTTTCACAATCCCCGTGCCAGCTATCCTCCGATTGTGTGGATAAAAGCTCATCGTTCAAAGGTCGTTTACTAATGACTGCTGTAATGTATCTGGCTAAAGCTCCCCAATGGAGTACGCTGACCTTTACTTCAACCCTCTATTTGCAGCCCGTCCTCGACACACTTCTGGCCCATGTCCCGGAAGCCTACCGTGAAGAAGTCCGCCTTGGATTGCAGGAAGCCCTCGTCAATGCCGCCAAACATGGCAATGAATTAAATCCCCAAAAAGTTGTCCTCGTCCGCTATTCCATCATTGATGAGCAGATTCACTGGGTTATTACCGATCAAGGGGCGGGCTTTGATCCCCCTTCTGCCTACCCAATCCTGATTGAAGACTTGCTCCCGGCAGAAACATCTGAAGGTGGGCGGGGCTTATTTATCCTCTATGAAATCTTTGATGAAGTCTATTGGAATGCCCAAGGAACCGAACTGAGCCTCTCAAAGGACTGTCATCATTGTCTTTCCACCCTCAATTCCTAGATACTGGCTACATCATGGATGCCAAAACTACGCCTTAGCCAAGGGTAAGCTGAGGATAAAATCCCGGACTGATTCCATGGCCGCAAGGTTAATTTCATGGCCCATCTTTAGCTCTTGATAGTTGACAGCAATTTGGGCTTGTTGGAGTTCCTGATAACTGGCCTGGGCAATGTTAACGGGCACAACTAGATCGGCTTGGCCATGGATCATCAGGATCGGTGGGGCCGTGATCGGTAAAGCTAATTGAGGATGGAGATAACCACTCAAGACCACCAGGCCCGCCAAGGGTAATCCCAGGCCAACCTCAAGGGTCATGGCTCCACCTTGGGAAAACCCAGCTAAAACGGTGCGCGATAAATCCAAGGGAGTCGTTGTCAACCAATCGCTTAGGGCCGCCCGACTTGTCTCCAGGCCTGGTTTATGTTCAAAATCTGTGAGGTCATACCACATATAGCCCCCCGGTACTTGCGGATGGGGAAAGGGGGCCTCCAAACAATAAATTTGCCAGCCAGCCAAACCGAGAATTGGAGCTAAGGAGAGTAAATCTTGACCATTGGCCCCCCAGCCGTGGAGGAGAATCAACCAACCCGCCGGTGTCGTTAGGGGAGGTGTGGGATAGGCCTGGAATAATAACGCCATAGACAAGCAAATGAGCGGGAACCGGAGATCCAGAGGCAAGATTTAGTAGGCTAAGGTTTCTAGGGTTTGCCGCAGATAGGCTGCCACTTGGGTATCTAAGTCCGCATCTGTCATCACCCGTAAAGCCGACTCTTGCAGCCAACGTTTGAAACCAGAACTCTGGGCAATGGCCTGCTTCAGAGACAGCCAAACCTGGGAAGAATCCGAGGCCGGGGGAGCAACGGGCAGTAATGGTTCAATCATAGGTTTTCCGAAGAGCCTCGCATAAAGTACCCCTACTCCCCTTAGCCTAGCCCAGAAAGCCACTGGACTCCGTATGGTAGGTTACGTTTTTTAAAGATTCCCGTCCCATGTGCATAAATTTTATGAACCTATGCCTAGAAATTTCCGACCTCATCGGCTACTTTGACCCCTTGCAATAGGCCATAGCGAATTAAGCCGGAACGAAAGCCCTGGCTCATCAACCCTAAGGATAAAGCCGCTTCCACCGTTGACCAGCCAGCCGTTAATAATCCCCACAGGGCCTGGGGCGAAGTTGTTGAGGCGATCACATCCTGCCAAAAGGGGGCCACGGCCGAAGACCAATCTGCGGTTTTAACCTCGGTGAGGGGGAGTGTTGTGGCAATGGCCTGGTAGTCGGGCAGGGAAATCACATAGGGCAAACAATAGACCTGATAAATCCGGCGGAGATGCTCCGATTCTTTTTCCGTCAGGGGTGGGTAATCTGGCAAGGTGGGCCGATGACACCAAGTGGCCATGAGTAATTTCCCTCCCGGTTGCAATACACGGCAACATTCCTGGAGAAATTGGGCTTTGTCCGCCATGTGTTCGCCACTTTCCAAGGTCCAAACCAGATCAAAACTCTGATCGGCAAACGGCATCTCTAGGGCATTGGCCACCTGAAAACTGACCCGATCCGCCAATCCCAACCGTTGCGCGCGCGATTGCCCCCGGCCCGCTTGCACTGAACTGAGGGTAATGCCCGTCACATTGGCTCCGAACTTTCCGGCTAGGTAGATGGAACTGCCGCCAATCCCACAGCCCACATCTAAAATGTCTGCCCCCCTCTCAACCGCTCCCCAATGCAACAGTTCTTCAATGAGGTCAATTTGGGCCTGGAGCCGGGATTTGGGGGTTTCGCCCGTGGGGCCATAATAGCCATGATGCATATGTTCGCCCCAGATTTGCTCCCACAGGCCTGAGGATCGATCGTAAAAGGCGGAAATTTTCTGCTCCAGGGATGGGGCCATGGGCTTGATTGCTCCAAGATAACGGCATAATTTTAACTGACTGACTGCGGGGGTGGCGGGAACAAATTTTGCACCAAGCTCTCTTATTACGCTCTATTCTGCAATTGGCCCTTTGGTGGTGTTCCAGATGTTAACCATTCCCCGGACAATCTGCTTAGGTTTTTTGGCAGTGATTTCCATTGGCACATTTTTGCTGGTGTTGCCGATTTCGACCAGTAGTGGGGCCTGGAATGATCCCATTGTCGCTCTGTTTACGGCAACCTCAGCGGTTTGTGTCACCGGCCATGTTGTGGTGGACACGGGGACGTATTTTTCAACTTGGGGACAGGTGGTAATTCTGGCCTTGATTCAAGTCGGGGGCCTGGGTTATATGACCGCCAACACTTTTTTAATTCTCCTGTTGGGGCGGAAGTTTAAGCTCAAGGAAAAAATGGCGATTCAACAGGCTTTGGATCGGCCAGGAATGAATGGGGGGCGGCAAATGGTGCGCTCGATTATCGCCACAACCTTGATCTTTGAGATTACAGGTATTTTCCTTTTGTTACTCAACTTCCACTCTCAATATGGCTGGGGCCATGGCCTGTGGCTGGCGATTTTCCATAGTATTAGTGCCTGGAATAATGCCGGGTTTAGTTTGTTTAGTGATAACTTGATCTCCTACCAGGCCTCCCTGGGAATTAACCTGACTATTCCCGCCCTGATTATCTTTGGGGGTATTGGCTATGAAGTGATTTTTGAAATTTATACCTGGTTTCGAGATCGCCTGGATCACAAGGCTGGCCTGTTAACCTTTAGCTTAAATTTTAAGATTGTCACCACCACTACCACTCGCCTCCTGCTTTTTGGCACTATTGCCCTTTTCCTAATTGAGGTCAAAACATCCCCAGAGTATTTTGATTTGAACTTTGGCCAGCAAGTCCTCGTGGCCTGGTTTCAGTCCGTGACCGCCCGCACCGCCGGATTCAATACGGTGGATATTGGGGCCATGAGTAATACGGCTCTGTTTATGATCATTGCCTTGATGTTTGTCGGAGGTAGTCCAGGGGGCACTGCTGGCGGGATTAAAACCACCACGGCTCGGCTCCTGACAGGAATTACGAAATCTACCTTGCAAGGAAAAGAAGAGGTCTTGCTTTATGAGCGACAAGTTCCTCCCTCCCTGATCATGAAAGCGGTGGCTGTAACGGTTGGTTCCGCCGTAGTCGTCATCTTCGCAACCATTATGATTTCCATTGCGGATCGGGATGTGAACTTTATTAGAATCCTGTTTGAGGTTGTGTCCGCCTTTGCCACCGTGGGCCTATCTACGGGAATCACCGCCAGCTTATCCCTTGTTTCTAAGGTAATTTTAGTGATCACCATGTATGTGGGTCGAGTTGGCATTCTTCTCTTGATGGCGGCAATTATTGGGGATCCCAAACCCACGACCGTGCATTATCCCGAAGAAAATCTGTTAGTGGGTTAGTCCCCTTGAAAACAGTGATTCGCGCAATTGAACGCTATTTCCTCCTGGTGGCTTTGTCCCTCTCTCTCTTGGCTTTGGGATATCCAGGGCTGTTTACGGGCTTTAGGGCCTATATTCCCCAACTGCTGGGCCTGGTGATGTTTGGGATGGGGTTGACCTTGGAGTTTAAGGATTTTCAAGGCATTTGGCAGAAAAAGTCCTTGGTGGGGATTGGGGTGTTGCTGCAATTTTTGCTTATGCCGACTTTGGGCTGGGGATTAGCGACACTTTGCCAATTACCGCGGGATGAGTTTGTCGGGCTGGTCATGGTTGGGGCTTGTCCAGGGGGAACGGCATCCAATGTGATTACCTATTTGGCCCGAGCCAATGTGCCTCTCTCCGTGGTCTTAACCCTAACAACCACCCTGCTCGCGCCTCTCCTCACACCTCTATTAATTTATGCTCTAGCCCGCACCAAAATCGATCTAGCTTTGGGGCCGTTGATGGGGTCTGTATTTTGGATTGTGTTGTTTCCCTTACTAGATGGCTTAATCCTCAGGCGACTTTTGCGGCGGCGTTTAGAGCCAATCTTAGCTATTTTTCCGGCCATTTCCATCCTTTTGATTGCCCTGATTATTGCTACGGTTGTGGGGCAGAACCAGGCCCAGATTTTACAACTGCCTTTAATGGTGATTTTGGCGGTAGTTTTACACAATGGCCTGGGTTTATTACTGGGGTACTGGGGGGCGCGCCTATTTCAGATGCCTGAAGCCGATTGTCGTACAGTGGCAATTGAAGTGGGGATGCAAAACTCTGGCCTGGGAGTGGCTTTAGCGACCCAATTTGTTAATGCGACCGCTGCCCTCCCCGCGGCTATTTTCAGCCTTTGGCATAATATTTCTGGCATTACCTTGGCGAACTACTGGGCCGGTCAACAGGATCGGCATCTACAGTCTCAAGATGGGGACTAAAGGGGTTTAAGAAATAGAAGCTACAAACTCTAGCGTGACAATTCATAGCCAAAGGCAGCCTCCCAGAAACCTATTCCTCTCCGCAACTGTCATAGATTGAAACAACGATAACACTATTCAATTTTGCCGATCCAATATGATGTCCCACCCGTTTCGTTTAGCTATCACTGGCCTGGTTTCTACGGTGCTGTCTGGGGTTCCCTTGGCTACCCTGGCCCAGGCCCCGAGTGATCCTTCTTCTTGGCTCGATCAACCCTTAACCAACTGGAACCGCCCAACCTCAGACTTTCCGGCATTGCCAAAACCCTTGCCCGCCACCAATATCAGTCAATGTGTGAGCCAAATTCGCCAGCCTAGCCTAGATGCCGAGCGGGCCGTAGTCGCCAAAGGCTGGAAATTGTTTGGCCCCTTGCAAACCTATGACACCACCCAGTTGTTTTTAGCCACCTCTGGTTTTGATGGGATGTGCCGGCCCATGGGCTTCCAGGCCTTTGTCTATGTGGAGGGCCGTTACGCCGGGACGCTCTCCCCTGTATTAATGGACTCCCGGAGTGATGGGGTTCTTTATGCACCTTATCTGAACAGTGGCAGCGAAATTAACGTTGAGTTTGCCCGTTATCGCAGCACGGATCCCCTCTGTTGTCCCTCTGGGAAAAGCTTTGTTACCTTCAAGATTCGTCCTGATGAAGTTCCCGACTTAATTGCGACTACTGTAACAACAACCGAAAACAATGGGAATAATTCCACTCCAGTTTCTACCTCCAGTCCGTCTATGGTGTTAGCTGGCCCCAAATGGTATCTCCAGGCCATTGGTAACCAAAGGATTCCACTAGAGCAAGTCAAAGCCAATCCCCCCTATGTGGAATTTAATGCCAGTGAACAACGCTATTTTGGCTCTGGAGGTTGTAACCGATTTACGGGGGGGTTTAGGGGGACGGGTAATGCCTTGAAGCTTGGCCCCGCTGCCAGTACAAAAATGGCCTGTTTACAGGGTAATGTCCAAGAGATTGAATCTCAATTCTTCCAGGCCATGGGGAAGGTAACCCGCTATGAAATCCAAGGCAACACCTTGCGGCTCTACGCCCAAAACCAACTGGCCCTGGTGTTCCAATCCCGATAATTAAGTCCCAATAGCCTTTGATCAGGATGACCCTTAATTCCCACAGACATTGGGGCTATAGCTTCAGGTTTCTTTAACAGCCAAGGAAAGCTGAATATGTTAAAACCATAGTAATTCGTTGTCTCGATGTCCGGGAGAGTCGGCTATGGGTTTAGCTCGTTTATCGCAAGGGTTAGTTGTTGCCAGTCTGATCGGAGTTGGTGCGCTTGGGGCGATGCCCATGTCTCCAGCCCAGGCCTGTGGCTACCATACCACCCACTCCACTGCTAAAGGGTCATTTCAAGTCCCCAATGCGCCTTGGCCCAATGTTTTAGGCCTGGGGGGTGGTTTGTTTGTTGTTGGCACGGTTGTGGCTGTTTTATATCAGAAACATCAAAAATCCCAGGCCAACCCCTCCACAATCCCGGCCCCCAGCGACATTCTTGAATCTGAAATTCCTGCCCCGGCCAAAACCCTGGTTTAGGGGATGATTTCTAGGAGAGTTTGAACGATTAGCCAGGGAAACCTTAAGCGAGCAATGATTCTCTGGCTATATTTTTTGACTGGCTAGCCCTAGAAATTTGCTGGAACAAAACTACGCCAGTCACTGCCAATCCGAATCGTAATATCTGAGCCAAAGCTCCCGGTTGCATCTACTTCTACTAGATCTTTAGCAACATTACCCAAGCCCAAGTTAATTAGCATGGCTACGGCAGCTTCCCGATCCCCCTGCTGGGCAATAACTTGTGTTTTTGCTTCGGGATGTGACCATTCAGAATCCAGATAGACATTTCGGTAGTTTTGGGCCATCAAAAAGTCAGCAAGGGCTTGTCCGGCCTGGTCGCTATTGGTGGCATTTTGGATCGCAATTTTTAAGCCTTTGGGGTCAACGCTCTCTGTTCCACTCCAACTCGCATCTTTTTCAAAAAAGTGGCGGGCCACCAAGCGATCAATCGCCTCATAATTGGGCAACCAATAACTAGCATCGTAGCCATCGCCACTGAACTGACCAGGCAACAGTAGCATATTGATATTTTTGGAGGACGTGCCCAGGCCAAACTGTAATATGGCCATCATCTCGCCAAAACTCAGGTCGGTGTCCACATATTGCTGCATGACTTGATACAACTGGGGTAGCTTGGCCAGCATGAGGGGATTGGCAATTTTTTTCTGTAGGGCTTTTAGTAAAATCTGTTGCCGCTGGGCGCGGCCAATATCACCGAGACCATCATGGCGGAACCGGACAAATCCCTCGGCTTGATCTCCATTTAAGGTTTGCAGCCCCGGTTGGAGGTCAATAAACAGTTTTTGGGTATTGTCGGTATATTTCATCCGCACAGGGACATTCACTTCCACACCGCCAATTAAATCCACAAGCTCCCGAAACGCTTGAGTACTGATGCGGATGTAACGATCCACCGGCACATAATTTAGGGTGTGGCTGACGACCTGAGTGGCTAAGGGCGCGCCCCCAAAGGCATTGGCCGCGTTAATTTTTTGCATCCCATAGCCAGGAATTTCGACCCGACTATCCCGGGGAATGGTTAAGACGGTAATGGAATCTTGATCCGGATTCAGGCGGGCTAAGAGGATCGTGTCACTGCGCCCATTCAATGATTCATGGTCATAGCCGCGGGCATTGGGTTCTAAATCTACTCCCATGACGAGGACATTGATCGGGCGGGCCAGACCATATTGAAACCCACGCCCAAATAATTCACCCCAGCCCCCAGATAGTGCCCCGTTACTCTGGCGTGAGGGTGTCATCAACGAAAGGGACATCCCCAGGCCCAAGGAAACTGCCGATACGGTTGCAAAGGCCACACCCCACCCTAACCAAGCCCAAGGAGAACGATTTTTGCGGGGGACTGCCATGGCCTGGGCGGTGCGAGGAGAACGAGATGAGCGGGAAGCACGTTGTTTTGATGAAATTGCCAAGGTTCTATACCTCATTTACCAGAGAGTCTTGGGAAATCGTGGGGGGCGTTAGGGGAGTGATTCGACATAACACCTGAACTGGGGTGACGTTGGACTTAATGATTGGGGACATGGGGGTAAATGTTCTGGAAAAACCAAAGCAGAATTGACCGGTGGATAACTGACTGGAATGGTTGAGAAATGAGCTTCTAAGGTGGAAAGGATCGGCAATGAGTTTATATACCTAATCTAGTATCTTAGGAGATTAACATTTCTCTGGGGTGCTGTGACCAAGGTAGAGGGATCGAAATGCCAAAGTTAAGTCGGCCGGAAACTGGATCAAATCGGCAATAGATGCTGGTTAAGGACATTGGCCACCCCTGGATAACCTATAGGTTGTTCTTCTCATACCGCTGCTCCAGCCTATCTAATGCTATACACTGAGTTCGTACTGTGCGTGGGAATTAGTCAGTTCTATGCAGGCTGTGATTATTGCGGGTGGTAAAGGGACGCGTATGGCCCCGTTGACCCAAACCACGCCCAAGCCAATGTTGCCCTTATTAGATCGCCCCTTTTTGGCCTGGATGGTGGATCGCTGTCGGGCTGTGGGGATTACGGATATTTTGATTAATGTTCATTACCACGCGCACCAGATTGAAGACTATTTTGGCGATGGCGGGGCCTGGGGGGTGCAAATTCGTTATCTGCGTGAGGAAACTCCCTTAGATACGGCCGGGGCGATGAAGTTAGCGGAACCCTATTTTACCGGTGACTCGTTATTGGTCTTTAATGCCGATATTTTGACGGATTTAGACCTGCAAGAATTGATCGACTGCCACCGCACCGCCCAGGCCCAGGCCACCCTAGCTTTAACCCGTGTGACTAATCCGACCGCCTTTGGCCTGGTTGAGCTAGCCGAAACTCAAGGGGGGGGGAATCAAGTCGTTGCTTTTCGGGAAAAACCCACCCCTGAGCAGGCGGCTGAATTGGGCATTGACACCATTAATGCTGGAACCTATGTCCTCGAGCCAGGGATTTTTGCCCAGTACGATCATGGCCAGCCCTTAAGTTTTGAGCGCACAGTTTTCCCCCAACTCCTGGCCCAGTCACAGCGAATGGCGGCCTTGATTTGGGAGGGCTATTGGCAGGATTTAGGCACACCCCAGAAATATTACCAGGCCCATCTCGATAGCTTGGCGGGAATTATGCCCTATCCGATTGCCGAGTACGCGACTGAAATTGCCCCCCAGGTTTGGGCCGCGCCGACCGCAGAAGTTCATGCCCAGGCCATTCTTAAGGGGCCAAGCTATATTGGCGAGAAGGTGAAGATTGGGGCCAAGGCGGTTGTGCCAGAGGGAACAGTGATTGGTCAGGCTTCCTTGGTGGATCGGCCCTTGGAACCCGGTATTTATCCGGCGGGGACATTAGCCATCTGAATACGCTCTCCCCCCTACAGCGATTAGCCGGCCTACTGACTGGAGCGACTCTGACTGCAGTTGGAATAGTTTTTGTTTGGTCTGGCCTGCCCCACACCGAGTTAGTCACTTGTCAGCAAAATCAAGTGCAGCGGATTGATTGCCTGAAAGAATATAAAGTCCTTTGGTGGCTGGTGCTAAAGAGGGTGACCCTCGATAATCTTCAGTCGGTTGGCCTGGGCCTGGGGGAAAATACAGACAGCGATCCGGTTTATCGTCTGGACTTCCGCAATCATCAAGAAACCCTGGAATTTGGGCATTCGTTATCCGAGGAGCAGGTCAAGGCCGATTTGTCCCAAGCTGAAATATTTATCAAAGACCCCGCTGCCTCCCCGTTAACGTTATCTCGATTTCACCAGGCCTGGGAGTTTGTGATTTTAGGCTTACCGATTGCGGCCTTGGGCTTAGGAATAATTCGCCACCAATTTCTCGGACTTTCTCCCGTGGCGAACATAGAGCAGCCAAGCTGATTTTAGGCGAAAATATAAACATCCTCACTGAATGAATTGTTTTGAGTATCTACGAATCAGCCACCCAGGCCATTGCCCAAGAACTATTTGCTGCCACCCAAGAAAACCGGAACTTTTTTAGCCAACTCCGAGATCAAGCTCGCTTAGACGACAAACTCCTGGGGTGGACAATGGAACATCCGGGGTTACGGGTGCAGTTGTTTCGGCTGATTGATTGCTTACCCTCGCTCCATAGCAAAACCGAAATTGCCCGCCATCTCCAGGAATATCTCAGTGATTCCAGCGTGGAGTTACCGGGGGGACTAAAAAGCCTGCTCAATTTTGCTCAAGCGGATTCGATGCCCGGTCAATTAGCAGCAACAACGTTTACCACCGCTGTCCAGGCCCTGGCCCATAAATACATTGCCGGAGAAAGCACGCCCCAAGTCCTGAAAACTATTGATCGCCTCAAGAAAAATGGCATGGCCTTTACGATTGATATTCTCGGGGAAGCGGTGATTACGGAGCGGGAAAGTCAGGCCTATTTTCAAAAATATCTGGATTTAATTCAAACCCTGGGAGAAGCGACAGTCGCGCAACAACCCCAAGTTTCGGTGAAATTAACCGCTTTTTATTCCCAATTTGATCCCCTCGATGAAGCGGGCAGTGCCAAAAAAGTCGGGTCACAAATTCGTTTATTACTGCGCCAGGCCCAGGAACATCGGGTAGCGATTCACTTTGACATGGAGCAATACCGCTACAAAGCCAGCACGCTGAAGATTTTGCAAGACCTGTTACTGGAGCCAGAATTTCGCGACCGCACGGATATTGGGATTACCCTCCAGGCCTATTTGCGGGACTCCTATCAAGATGCCCAAAACGTCATTTCCTGGTTGCAACAGCGAAATTATCCGGTGACGGTGCGGTTAGTGAAAGGGGCTTATTGGGATCAAGAAACGATCCAAGCTGTCCAGAAAGATTGGCCGCTGAGGGTTTACAGCCACAAAACCGATACGGATGTCAACTATGAGCGAATCACCCAGCTTTTACTAGAGCATCATGCCGTCGTCAAAACTGCCATTGGTAGCCATAACGTCCGCTCTCAAGCCAAAGCCATCGCCATTGCCCGCGCCCTGAATGTCCCCAGTGAGGCCTTTGAATGCCAAGTCTTGTATGGGATGGCCGATAAACTGGCTAAAGCCTTGGTAGGTCTGGGGCAACGGGTGCGGGTGTATTGTCCCTATGGTGATTTAATTCCAGGGATGGCCTATCTGATTCGCCGCCTCTTAGAAAACACGGCCAATAGTTCATTCCTGCGCCAAAGTTTAGGGGATGTGGATGTCGCCGCCCTGATTGCCCCCCCAATTCCCAGTAATGACTTTGATTTAATTGATGTCCACACCACCGCCGAGAAAGAATCAAGTTTTCATAATTCCCCGGATACCGACTACGCCCAGGCCGAGGCCCGCCAAGCCATCCAAGCTGCTTTCCAAACCGTGCGCCAAAACCTGGGAAAAACCTATCTGCCGATCATCAATGGTGAGCCGGTCAACACGCTGCATTTTGATCACTCGGTGAATCCCTGCAATCCCAGTGAAATCATCGGTCAAGTTGGCCAAGCTACCGTAGAACAGGCCGAACAAGCGATCCAAGCGGCCCAAGCCGCCTTTCCGGGATGGAAAAATACCCCGGCCACCGAACGCGCTACTATTCTCCGCCGGGCTGCTGACTTAATGGAGCAAAAACGCCCAGAACTCGTGGCCTGGATGGTCTTGGAAGTCGGAAAAGTAGTCGAAGAAGCCGATCCGGAAGTCTCGGAAGCGATTGATTTTTGCCGCTACTATGCCGATGAGATGGAACGGTTGGATCGGGGCTATACCCGTAATTTTCCCGGCGAAACCAATCACTATTTCTATCAGCCGCGGGGCCTGGCGGTGGTAATTTCTCCCTGGAACTTCCCCTTTGCGATTCCGACTGGGATGACTGTGGCGGCGTTGGTAGCGGGAAATTGCACCATCCTCAAACCGGCTGCACCCTCTGCGGTGATTGCGGCTAAACTGGCGGAAATTCTCCAAGAAGCCGGAATGCCCCCTGGCGTGTTTCAGTATTTGCCGGGGCCTGGTTCTCAGGTTGGTAGTTATTTAATAAATCATCCCGCTGTTCATCTAATTGCCTTTACAGGGTCTCAGTCTGTGGGCTGTCGGATTATTGAAGAAGCCGCCAAACTCCGGCCTGGCCAGAAGCACATCAAACGGGTAATTGCGGAAATGGGGGGCAAAAACGCCATCATCATTGACGAAAGTGCAGATCTTGACCAGGCCGTGGCGGGGGTTGTCCATTCAGCCTTTGGTTACAGTGGGCAAAAATGTTCGGCCTGTTCGCGAGTGATTGTCCTGGAGCCAGTGTATGCCACGTTTGTTGAACGCTTAATTGAAGCGACAAAATCCATCAATGTCGGAGTCGCGGAAGAACCCGGTTCGGGGATGGGGCCTGTGGTCAGTGAGTCGGCTCAAAAAACAATCCAGGCCTACATTGCCAAAGGTCAAGAAGAATGCAGTTTAGCTTTAGAAATGCCCTCTCCCCGGCCTGGTTACTTCATTGGCCCGGTGATTTTTACGGATGTGGCTCCGACAGCAACCATTGCCCAAGAAGAAATTTTTGGCCCGGTTTTGGCAGTCATCAAAGCTGAGAATTTCCAACACGCTTTAGAGATTGCCAATGGCACGAACTACGCCTTAACTGGAGGCCTATATTCCCGCACTCCCAGCCACATTGCCCAGGCCCAGGCCAAGTTTGAAGTCGGAAATCTTTATATCAACCGAGGGATTACCGGGGCAATCGTAGATCGACAACCCTTTGGGGGATTCAAACTGTCAGGAATTGGCTCCAAAGCAGGCGGGCAAGATTATTTATTACAATTCCTAGAGCCACGGGTCGTCACCGAAAATGTTCAACGTCAAGGCTTTGCCCCTATTGCTGGTGTAGATAGTTAAGCTGGTTAGACAAAGGGTGAAGCTATGACCGAAAAGCTAATTATCAAAAACTTTGCAGGCATTGAAGAGCTAGAAATTGAAGTCAAGAAAATCAACATTCTCATTGGCTCAGAAACCAGTGGCAAAAGTATTTGTGCTAAGTTACTCTTTTATTTCAAAAGCTTTTTTAGTCAAATGTCTTTAATTATCGAAGGTGGAAACACGAAAGAGGATTTAGATACTGATTATTCTCGGAAATTTACTGAATATTTTCCACGGAATTCATGGAGCAAAAATGATTTTTATATCAAATATGAAATTGCTAATGAATTTATAAGTATTAATAGAAACGAGAATCAAAACGCAGGAGTATCATTAGATTATTCACCCTATTTCTCCAACTTTTTCGATAAGTCTTCAGAAGATTTAGAAATAATGACAAGTAGAAAGTTCTTGATTAACAAGGAATACGAAAACTACGATAAAATTAGTAAACTTTATGTTATTTCAAAACAATTCAAAGGTGAATTTTTTCACAACCTAAGCAATCATTTTAAGAAAGACATAAAATTTGATCAACTATATATTTTATCTGGTCGTTCGTTTTTTTCAATCTTTAATAGAAACTTATATTTGTTTTATTCGCAAAAGATAAATGTTGATCCATTTTTGCTCTCTTTTGGTTTAAGTTATGAAGACATTAAGGATCTGCGCGAGTCTTTTCACAATCGGATTTATAAATCCATAGAGAAGCAAAAATCTCAATCTGAAATTAAGAAACTGGCTGAGGATTCTTTACGTGCTAAATATATTCGCCAGGATGGCCAAGATTTTCTGCTTCATAGTGATGGAAGGAAAGTAAGCATAACTAATGCATCATCTGGTCAACAAGAGCTTCTTCCTTTAACAATTATCTTAGAGGCACTACCGCATATGGCCCCTAGTTCACTTGGCTACACAGTTTATGTTGAAGAACCAGAAGCGCATCTCTTTCCAAGTACTCAAAGAAATATTATCGAGTTAATGGCTACAGTTTTCAACTCTTGTGAGGATAAGTTACAGCTTTTTATCACAACTCACAGCCCTTATGTCCTAACAGCAATTAATAACCTCCTCCAGGCCGGGCAAATCTATGAAACGGCTGATGAGAGTACCCAAAAGAAACTTGAAGAGATTCTCCCAAAATATAAGTCACTCCATACGGCTGATGTGGCTGCCTACTCTTTATCTGAGGGTCGTTGTCAAAATATTATTAATTCTGAAACAGGCTTGATCGATGCCCAAATTATTGACTCGGTTTCTGAAGACTTAGCAATTCAGTTTGATGAACTTCTTGATTTAATTTAGACGATCAATGAAAAGATTTCCCGGTTGCGAACAATGGTTATCAGACAAAATAATACCCATCCAAGAAAACAAGAGTAAAATTAATTTCCTCAATCCTGAGCAACGGCAAGTTTACAAACTTAAGATTGATGGATGCGCTATTAATGATAACTTAACGCCCCGATGTGATTATGGCTTAGTGCCTTGTACTCATGTGGAAATTTATATCGAACTTAAAGGTAGAGATGTATCGGGTGCAATCAAACAAATAGAATCTACAATTCATGAAATTTCTAGTGATTCCAAGAAAATAAAAAAGCTCTGTTTTATTATTTGTACACAGGTAGCAATTCCTCGAACAGATCAACAAAATTCGCAGACAAGATTTAAGAATCACTTTAACGCTATTCTTTACATTAAAAGAGGTGGATATGAATATGATTTAACCAATTGTTGTTAATTAGTTTAATCTCTTTCAATGATGGATACACATAGCTTTAATTTAGTCCTCAATGGGCAGCACTTTATGGCACGCTATAAAAGGTGAGCAGTCAAGACATTATGGAAGCATTATCAATTCCCACCTGGGTGATTCATATTTCGAGCGTTTTGGAGTGGATGGCAGCGATTGTTTTGATTTGGCGATTTGGGGAACTACATCCGCAACAAGGTTGGAAGTGGTTAGCTTTGGCGATGTTACCGGCCCTAATCAGTGCGATGTGTGCTTGTACGTGGCATTACTATAACAACGATGTTCAACTTGAGTGGCTTGTGGTTGTCCAGGCCGGCTTAACATTATTTGGGAATACGACCCTTTGTCTAGCGGCGGGATGGATTTACTATCGTTACCAGGCCAAGTTACCCTAATTACCTGCTTCTTTTGATTTATAAATTCGCTTAACTAATCAACGTCAGTTGTGATCCGGCCGTGGTTTTAGTGACAGCGATCCGGGTTTGAAACGCAGCTTGGAGTTGGGGCATATGGGTAATGGCTAAGATGCAGGCAAAATCTGGGGCAATACTATTCAAGGCGGCAATTAACCGTTCACAACCCTCCTGATCTTGGGTGCCAAACCCTTCATCAATAATTAACAGTTGCAGTTCACTCCCACTTTGACGAGCTAACAAACGTGAAAGAGCTAACCGGATCGCAAAATTGACCCGAAAAGCTTCCCCACCAGAATAGGTTTCATAGGGACGGGTGCCTTGGGTATCAGCAATCAAAATATCCAGGGTATCAATCAGCTTATTGGGTTCTTTACGGAAGGCTGCACCAACGGATTTAGTGCCTCGGCCCGCTTTTTGGGTGACAAACTGGACGTGGAGTTGACTGCCCGTTAACCGCCCAAGAAGATGATTCGCTTCGGCTTCTAGCTGGGGTAAAAGATTTTCAATCATCAGGGCCGGAATGCCATTTTGACCAAAAGCCTGGGCCAGTTCTTGATAAATTTGCAGTTGGGACTGGGCGTGGGCCTGTTGTTGTTGGAGTTGGCCCAGTTGGGTTTGGAGTTGGTGGTGTTGCTGTTGTTGTTGGCTGAGACGACCGAGGTGGGCCAGATGGGTTTCTAGATTAGTTTGGGCCTGGTTCATTTCCTCGGCAAGTTGCTTAAGGCGGCTGGGGGTATCTTGGCTGTGATGGAGTTGGGCTTGTAGGTGTTTGATTTGATTTCCCGTCTCTGCAATTTGCTCTTTAATCTTGTCTATGGCGATGGCCAGATTTTGGATGGTCTGTTGAAGTTGGGGAGCCGTGGCCTGGGCCTGGGTCAGTTCTTGCCATTGGAGTAAATAAGGCTGATAGTCCCGCAGTTGGGCCTGGAGTTGATGGTGAGCGGTGGGGTCATAGTCAAGCGCGTCCAGTTGGGCCTGGATGGTTTGCAATTCTTGAGCTAAGTCGGAGTTGGTGGTGAGGGTCTTAAGTTCCGTTTGGAGGTGATTTTGATGCGCGATCAGGGCCGGGAGTTGTTGTTCCAGGTGATGGAGTTGGCGGCGGGCTTGGTTCAGTTCGGCTTGTTTAGCTTCGGCCCAACGCCACCGTTCGACTTCGCCTCGGGCCAGGGCATGAGTTTTTTCGTCATAGTTGAGGGCGGTCAACTGGGTAGTCAGGGTGTGCCATTCGGGGGCCTGATTTTGGACCTGTTGCTGCTGCTGGAGTTGGGATTCAAGGGTTTGAATTTCGTTAAAGATGCGATGCAACTGTGCTTCCAAGCTCGTAGTATTTCCTAATTGGGCTTCGAGGCGGCCCCGCTGCTCTAGGACTTGATGGAGTTGACTCAGTTCTTGATCAACCTCGCGATATTCCCGACGCAGGACTTGAATTTCCCGCTCGGACACCGCTAACTGTTCCCGAATCACCCAAATTTGATCCAGCAGATCTTGTTGAGACTGCTCATGGCGTTGTTTGACCAAGGCCCAATGCAATTCATCCAATGGCCGATCACAGAGGGGACAACAGGCATCTGGAACCGTTAACAGTTGCATTTTTTGCTCCAATTGTCCCAGTTGAGTTTCGAGATCCCGTTGCCGATCTTGGAGTTGTTCCATAAAGCGGCGGCGTTCCAGGCCCTTGTCTTGCAGATGTTGCAGATACACCCGTTGCTTTTGGAGATGGGAGATTTTGCTGGTGACTTCTAAAACCGCTTGTTGAAGTTGGGGCTGGCCGGCCTGTTGTTGCTGGAGTTGGCGGGCATTGTGGCGTAATTCATCCATGCGGGCGACAAGGCGGGAGTGGGCGCGTTCCTGTTCGAGTTCCAGTTGGCGTTGGTGTTGCAGGAGGGGAAAGGCTTGATTTTGGAGGTCGTCAAGATCGTGCAGCTTGGCCTTGCTGGTGTGGAGGTTTTGGAGCGCGGCTGTGATTTCAGCTTCTTTACTGATAACTTTTAAACAATCAGCCTGTTGCTGTTCTAGGCGGGTGAGTTGAGATTGGCAGGTTTGTAATTGTTGATGGAGCGTCAGGCTGGCCTGGTCGAGGGCTTGTTGCAAGTTTTGGCGGCGAGTTTCCAGGCCCCGATAAACCGTAGCTTTTTCTGCTAACTGGCGATCCTGGGTTTGCAGGTGTTGCCAATAATCATAACCGGCCTGGATTTGAGCTTGGGTCTGGAGGAGGGGGCGCAGTTTTTGGAGTTGGGCCTGGGCTGTGGTACAACTTTGTGACTGGCGGGTGAGTTCTGCTTGGAGATGAGTCTGTTGCTGGTTGGCCCAAGTCAGTTGTTGCTGCCAGAGTTGTCGGCTTTGGGACAGTTCGGTTAGTTTTTGTTGCTCGGACTGGAGGTGTTCAAGCTGTTGCCGTAAAGCTCGAATTTTTTGCTCTAGGCTAACTTTTTCGCAGGCTAAATCTTCTAAACCCGTGAGTTGGGCTTCAATTTGGCTGAGGTTTTGCCCTAATAGCCCAAGTTGACCTTTATATTGACGGGCAGAATCACGGGCGGCCTCGGCTAGGGTTTCATAGTGATCCAGTTTGAGTAAATCGGCTAGGAGTTGTTTACGTTCGGCCGGCCGTTTGAGCATAAATTCATCGGCGCGCCCTTGACGTAAATAGGCCGAATTGATGAAGGTTTCATAGTCCAAATGAATCTGTTGGCAAATGCGCGCTTGGGTTTGGCGTAAACTGCGGCCGGTTAAACTCCGAAATCCTGATGGGTCGCCTATGTTGGCAGTGGCCTCAATCCGGGCCTGGAACTCCAAATAGGTGGCCTGGTTTCGGCGGCGAGTGCGGATAATTCGATAACATTGCCCCTGAATTTCTAAAACAAAATCAACTTGGGCTTCTGTTTGACCGCTGTGGATCAGATCATCTTCATTAATGGCCCGACTTTGTCCCCATACCGCCCAGGCCATGGCTTCTAATAGGGATGATTTTCCAGCACCATTGGGGCCACAAATACAAGCCAACTGTAAGCCGCTAAAGTCCAAACTGGCCTGGTGATAGCTGAGAAAGTTTTGTAAGGTTAGACGCAGGGGGATCATCGCATTATTAAGCAAAAATCCACAATTAAGCTCAGTATAGAATATTCTCTGTAGTTTTATACGTTCAGGGTGGTTGCTTGGCCTGGGCAGCGATTCTGTCTGCTGATAACCATAAAAACTTCGAGTTGGGAGCTAAAGTTGTACCTTAATAATTAATCATGACCCCCTTTGGGAGCAGATGAAGCAGGTCAAAATTACCCTGATTATGCAGGTCTTTATCCATGAAACTGAAACAGAGACGGAACAATTTACAAAGTTTAGCGACATTTATGGTTATAGACTTTATGTTCTTCAAGTTGTTTAATTAATATCATCCATTCAGTTAAGCGAAAGGCACATGATTGTAGTCATCAATTCTATCCAATCACCCAGACTGATATTGACTGAGTAACCAGGCCCCGACTTGGGATGGATCTGTTTATCGACTGCGGTGCAGCACTTCTAAGATTCGGAAAGACCAAGCTCACCGGATGCAGATAGCCTCATATTTTTAGTTGTGTAGTGCATCAGATTTGGCGACAATGCCCTGCCTTAAACTCAGCAATGGCTTCTTCTGCCAAACCCTCCAATTTACCGTTGGCGATGTCTTGTTCTAACTGCTCATCCCAACGCTGATAATCCACATCAAAAAGCCACTTCTTTAATTGTTGAAACTCATCAGATGAGAGAGTGAGGATGGCGGCTTCAAGTTGCTCCAGAGTTAACATATATAGAATATCTTGCTACGTGAACAGTGATCAAATCATAGCTTTTCTGTACGAATGAATCTGTCATACAATGTTGTGCTTGAACAATACCTAGGCCCAGTTCATTTCCTATTTTCTAAATCCGTTGATCTGCTGATGCTCAAAGTGAGGGTAAATAGAGTGGAGCCAGGCCTGGGAATTAACATCTACAACGGCCAACGCCAATTGACAATTTCTGGTGGATCAATGCCATGTTCAAAGGCGTAGTTAGCAGCTGCAATTTGTTGATTGCGGAATTTCTCCTTAGCATGGGCTCCGGCAACTGTTAGTTTCGGCACTCGGTTAATCACATCAATGGCAATACTAAACCGATCTACCTCGTTCTCAATTGCTAACTCTAGAGGGGTGTTGATGTTGCCTTTTTCCTTATAGCCCCGGACATGGAGATTAACGTGATTGTGACGGCGATAGGCCAGTTTGTGGATTAGCCAAGGATAACCGTGAAAGTTAAAGATAATCGGCTTATCAAGGGTAAATAAACTATCAAAATCTCGGTCACTCAGGCCGTGGGGATGTTCCGTATCCGGTTGTAACTTGAGTAAATCGACGACATTAAGAAAGCGAATCTTCAAGTCAGGAAAGGCTTCCCGGAGCATGACATTGGCCGCCAACGCCTCTTGGGTCGGAATATCACCACAACCGACTAAAACAACATCGGGTTCATAGCCCTGGTCATTGCTGGCCCAATCCCAAATCCCAATCCCTTTGGTGCAGTGAACAATCGCCGCATCCATATCCATGTACTGCAAATGCATCTGCTTATCACAGACAATCACATTGACATAGTTTTTGCTTTGGAGGCAGTGATCGGCACAGGAGAGGAGGGAATTCACATCCGGGGGCATATAAATCCGCACGACTTCTGGATCTTTGTTGGTGACAATATCTAAGAAGCCCGGATCCTGGTGGGTAAAGCCATTATGATCCTGCCGCCACACTGTCGAAGTAATCAGTAAATTTAAGGAGGGAACCGGGGCCCGCCAAGGCAATTCTGCCGCTTTTTGAATCCATTTGGCGTGTTGATTAAACATCGAATCAATCACATGGACAAAGGACTCATAGGTGGCAAAAAAGCCATGCCTTCCAGTCAGTAAATAGGCCTCTAACCAACCTTCAAGGGTATGCTCACTCAACATTTCCATCACCCGGCCATTGGTCGCCAACTCACCCCCATCGGCATCTTCCGGCAGATATTCAGCCAGCCAAGTTTTTTTACTCACGGCATAGATGTCATTGAGTTTGTTGGAGGTGTTTTCATCGGGGCCAAAAACCCGGAAGTTGGTCATATTCCGGGCCATAACATCCCGTAAAAAGACACCGAGAGGTTGGGTATTCGGGGCTTCAAATGTGCCTGGTTTTTCTACAGGAATGCCATACTCGCGGAAATCTGGCATCCGTAAATCCTTACAAATCCGGCCGCCATTGGTGTGGGGGTTAGACCCCATCCGTTTTTCACCCTTGGGCGCGAGGGCCTTGAGTTCCGGGATCAAAGTACCGTTTTCATCAAAGAGTTCTTCCGGCTTATAGCTCTTCATCCAGTCTTCGAGCAGTTGCAGGTGGGCTGGATTTTTGACAACATCAGCCATCGGAACTTGGTGCGACCGCCAAAACCCCTCAAATTTTTTCCCGTCAATTTCCGCCGGGCCTGTCCAACCTTTGGGAGTGCGGAAAATAATCATCGGGTAACGGTACAGTTTGGCGACTCCGGTGCTCCGAGCTTCGGCTTGATAGGTTTTGATTTTTTCGATGGCATAATCTAGGGTTGCGGCCAAGGCCTGGTGCATGGTTTCTGGGTCTGAGCCTTCGACAAACAGGGGTTCGTAGCCATAGCCTTGAAACAGTGCCGCTAGATCTGCATGACTAATCCGAGACAGGATCGTGGGGTTGTTAATTTTGTAGCCGTTCAAGTGGAGAATTGGCAGCACTGCTCCATCGGTAATTGGGTTGAGGAATTTGTTGCTGTGCCACGAGGTCGCTAGGGGCCCGGTTTCTGACTCGCCATCCCCGACAACCACGACTGAGATCAAATTGGGATTATCAAACACTGTGCCGTAAGCATGGGAAACGCTATAGCCCAGTTCGCCGCCCTCATGGATCGAGCCTGGGGTTTCGGGGGTGCAATGACTGCCAATGCCACCGGGGAAGGAGAATTGCTTAAAGAAGGCTTTGAGACCCCGGGCGTCTTCGCTTTTTTCTGGATAGACTTCCGAGTAACTGCCATCGAGATAAACCGGCGCAATCACTCCCGGCGCACCATGACCCGGCCCCGAGAGGTAAATCATATCCAGGTCGTATTTTTTAATAACCCGATTCAGATGTGTCCAAATAAACGACTGGCCTGGACTGGAGCCCCAATGACCGAGGAGGCGTTTTTTAATCTGATCAATATGCAGCGGCTCTCGGAGTAAGGGGTTATCCTTGAGGTAAATCATCCCAACAATAAGATAACAACAGGCCCGCCAATAGGCATCCATCAGTTTGACTTCTTCAGGAGTTAAGGGATTTCCGGTAATGGTGGCGCGGGCTGGGCCGTAGGGACTAAGAGATTGATTATTTGGAAGTGCTTGGCCTGGGGTGGTCGGTGTCATAACCATGATGCTAAAAACCAGTTATTCAAAGGACAGGCATTTTTTAGTCTTAGCTTTGTTCTAGCACGAATTTTTCGATGATCTGGGAAATTTAGGCTTTATTTAATCTATAGCAAACAGTAATTATTCATGAGAAAATACCATACATAGTCAGATGAGAAGAATGGAGAACAAAATAACCTAAAAACAGTTCAAATAGATATTTTGTAATTTTAAACGTCTTCAATAAGTGCCACACCTTCCTTAAGAAGTTTTTAACTTGCAGCCACACTGCTTCAATCGGATTTTGTTCCGGTGCATATGGAGCTAATTTGATGCAGTAAATTGGCCATTCTTGTTCTGGCTTATTTCCATTGACTTGATGTAAATATTT